>JBJMLP010000249.1:0-14672 GCA_045805245.1 Actinomycetota bacterium
ACCGACGGGCCCGGAGCTCGGGCTGAACCCGCTGATCGAGGGCGAGGACGCGAGCACGGTGAAACTCGACGAGCTCGTCGAGCTCGCGCCGGGACGGGCGACGCGGATCCGTCCGCTCGTCGCCCCGGAAGGCACCGTTGCCGTGATGAGCGAGTGGGAGTTGACGACGAAGGACGCTGCGGTTCCGTTGAAGTCGACGGAGTTCACTCCCTGAAACTCGCTTCCGAAGATCTGCACGCTCGACCCGACCACGCCCGACGTCGGGGAGAAGCTGGTGATCGCCGGCTGAGGCTTTCCGGCTGAGGCCTGGGGAGCGACGAGCGCGAGCGCGACGACGGTTACGGGGATCAGGGCGGCGAGCTTCCTTGTTCTTCTCGGGCGCATGTCCGCTCCTGCCTGCTCGTCCGGTATGGATGCCTCAGAAGGCAACGGATGCTATCAAGGGCATCTGGGTTCGTCCAGCCGCGAACGACTCAGGAAACGACGTCGATCGTGACCGGCGGACCGAACCGTGAATGGGCCCGCGTGGACGATCTCCGGACGCGGTCGCGGAACTGATACGTGCCCGGTCCGGCGTCCGGCACGAAGTTGTCGTTCAGCAGGCTGGTGCCGTGGAACCACTGTTGCCAACGAGTATCGGCGGGACGCTTGATCTGCAGGTCCTCCACGTAACCGGCAGGCAGCGGCGCGGTCGCCCACGTCACCGTGTACGTGTCCGTCTGCGTTCCTGACGTGGGGGTTACCTGGACCGGCACGACGAGCTTGCCGAAGTTATCGGGATAGGACACGGGATCGTCCATCGTCCGGACCTCCGCGCTGAGTGTGAACGTGTAGCGGAAGTACCCGACGGGTGAGAGGGGCCCGGAGTCGAAGAGGTGAAGGCCGTGCGAGTCGGTGATGTCGTGCGGTGGATCGGTCGGGTCCCCGTACACGTCCCACTGGACGGTTTCTCCGAGGGCGACGTTGTGGAAGGTCGGAGTGAAGCCGGTGTCGCCGTGGACGGACACGTAGTGGACGCCGGGTTCGGGGTCGACCACCGTCACGTCCTGGACCGCGTTGGGCGTCGCCGGGTCGAAGGAGGTGGTGCTCGCATCGGCGGTGTCGACGATCCCCTCCGGCTTCGGGTGGATCGGGCGGATCGTGATGAATCGGGTGAGGGTCTCGTTGGGATCCATCGGTCCGACGTACCAGGACGCCGTGTTCGTCGTGGCGTCGTACTGGCCTTTGCCGCTGACCGACAGGATCATGACCTCGGCCGGCGGAGTATCGGAGATCCGGGTGTGCTCGGCGATGTCGGGGCCCTTGTTCGTCACCGTCACGGTGTAGGTGAGCGGCGTCGTCGCCGTGACTGGAGACGCGGAGGGCGCGACGCTGACGGAGAGATCCGCGATGCCCGCGGCGCGGGCGATCCCCTGAGCGGCGCAGAGCGCCAGAACGAGCGACGTCAAGGTCGTCGCGATGGACAGTCGCTTCACGAACACCACTTCCCCCCTCGAGCCCGGCCGGCCCGTTGCGCGCCAATATAAACACGGCTCGCCGGGAAAGACACAATTGGGCGTCGGATGTTTTCCTTCTGCCGCGGCATGCCCTCCACGGAAAGCCCGGAAAACGGCCCTGGGCACTCGAGGAGGCCACGCTTGCCGGTGTGCCCCATTGTGCGATTTCAGGTGGCCAAGGTAGATTTCACGCGCATTTCCAGGCGGCGCACATCCGCGCGCCGCGCCGATCGGGGGAGGTATTGATGTCGGGTTTACGACGGCCGCGTCACGCTGGCAGGTTGCGCCGCAGTCTCATCGTTGCGCTCGTGCCGGCGATGGTCGTCGCTCTGGCGGCACCCGCCCTGGCGACGATCTCCCCGACTCCCGACCATCCGACGATGGGAACGACGTCGTGGGGGACGAACGGCCGTGTCTGGGCGATGGTTCGGATCGGCGACATCGTCTACATGGGCGGGGAGTTCACCGAGGCCGTCCGCGCCGACGGGGGAGCAACATCTCCCCGGAGCAACCTGATGGCGGTCAACGTTGTGACCGGATTCCTGCGTCCGTGGCATCCCGCCGTCGACGGCATCGTCTTCTCGATGGCGACCGACGGCTCGACCATCTTCGTCGGCGGTGACTTCACCGGCGTCAACGGCCTTCCGAGGGAGAACTTCGCGGCGATCGGACCCCGTGGAGCGATCCGGAGCTGGCATCTGAACGCGACGAACCAGGTCCGCGCCCTGACGTACTCGGGCACGACTCTGTTCATCGGCGGCCAGTTCGGCTTCGTGGAGGGGCAACGCCGGACGCGTCTCGCCGCGGCGGACCTCTCCGTGGCGCCGCCCGCCGGGGGCTCGCCGGCCCTTCTGGACTGGACGCCGAAGACGAACAAGTCGGTTCGCTCGATCCTCGTCATGCCGGACGGAAACATCCTGATTGGAGGCGTGTGGACCGAGATCAAGGAGCAGGGCGGCGCCTCCTGGGACACGACGAAACCCTTCATCCAGGCGCTCACCCCGCCGGGACCGGGCGGAGGGCTCTTCGCCCAGTGGGATGAACACACCGTCGATTTCGTCTGGAAGCTCGCCCTGATGCCGGACGGCCGGATCATCGTCGGACGGGGAGGAAACAAGGGCGGAACGGTCGCCGCGTATACGGAGACCGGCGACGTGACGTGGCACCTCTTCGCGAACGGTGATGTTCAGGCGGTTGGCTACGAGGACGGCCGCGTCATCGCCGGCGGACACTGGGCGTTCATCAACGGCGGTCCCTCGGGACGCACGCACCTTCCTCGTCTCGCGGCGATCGACCCGACGACCGGCAAGCTCGACATGTCCTGGCAACCCTGGCCGGACAGCATCAAGGGCGTGTGGGCCATCCTCGCCACCTCGGACAAGCTGTTGATTGGTGGAGACTTCACCACCCTCGATCACGGGAACATCCCCGCGCCGCACTACGCGCAGTTCTCGATCACGCCGTAGGCGGACGACACCGCGCCGAGGCGCCGCGGGCCGAGACCCTCAGGCCTGCGGCGTCTCGATGACCTCGCACGAGGTCGTGGAGTCGCCGACGTCGATCTTGCACGTGTCGTTGTTGTTGCCGCCGTCGGCGACGTCGTTCCCTCCGACCTTGTCCTTGGACTTGAGGACGTCGTCGCCGTCGTTGCCCTGGAGCGTGTCGTCGCCCTCGCCGCCCGCGGCGACGTCGTTGCCTTCCTGCCCCAAGGCGTGGTCCGTACCAGGGCTTCCGAAGAGCTGATCCTCCTGGTTGCCGCCGTAGAGACGATCGTTGCCGCGGCCGCCGTAGAGGATGTCGTTCCCGTCGTTGCCGTAGATCGTGTCGTTGCCGGCGCGGCCACAGATGATGTTGTCCTTATAGGTGCCCTGGAACGTGTCGTCCGCGCCGGTTCCGGAGTAGTCGCACTCCACGTGCGCGATCACGCTCGTGCCGCCGGAGATGGATCCGAGAATCACCGCCGTGAGCGCGAGAACCGTCAGCACCGATCCACGAAGTCGCATGAGCCTCCCCCCGAGTCCTCCCGGCGGCGTTTTCCGCCGAGCTGCGGCGCTCGCCCCGGTTGCGTTTCGGGAGACTACACAGCTACCGGGGAGCTGCAGAACGCTCGCGCGACGGTCCGATCGGATCGGCCGGCGCTCTCCGGAGACGCGCGTTCGAACTCTGGGCAAGTCGGCCCGGCGCCGAGCGCTTGACCTCTCCTCGCTGCACTGAGTAGCTTCCGGCCATGCGCGCACGAACCGGTCGGCTTTCCGCGATCGCCAGCCTCGCCATCCTCTGCCTCCTGGGTCTGCAGTTGGATCCGGCGTCTGCGCTGTCGGCAACGGACCATCCCATCCTGACCTCCCCACGGAGGATCGAAGCGCTTCCGACCGCGAACGACCGGTTCCTCGCTTGGAGCCAGAGCCCGCGGGCGCATCCCGGGGACTTCGCCGTGTACGTGAGACGTTTGACGGGCGGACACGCGACGCGCGTCAGCGGAAAGCGCGCCGCGTTCACCGGAGGGTTCGACGGCAACGTCCTGCTGTATTACCAGTACAGCGATCGGAATCATTCGGACATCCACATGTACGACGTCGCCGCGCACCATGCCGTGCCGGTTCCCGATGGCGTGAACACGATCCGCGCGGAACGGCGTCCGACGATGTCCGGCGATTACCTGCTCTTCAGCCGCCACACGTTCATGCGGAAGAAGCGGACCGACCGAATCGTCCTGCACCGGATCAGCACGGGCCACGAAGAGATCCTCGCCTCGATCCACGGAGGGCTCCGCCGCGTCGGGCTCGAGCCGGGCCAGGTCTCCGGTGATTTCGCGACGTGGACGCTCTGTTTCCCGTCGGGGTGCAACGTCTACCTGCACACGATCTCCACCGACACGACGGTCCAGCTGCCCGATCGCGGGATCGAGTACGGACCCTCGGTCAGCTCGGACGGGACCGTGTTCTTCGGCCGCAGCGGCTACCGTTGCGGTTCGCACGCCAGCCTTCTTCGATACTCGGGCGGTCACGCCACGGTGTTGCACCGGTTCGCTCGGAACCACGACTTCAGCAGCTCCTACGCGATGAGCTCGACGGACGTCTTTCACGACGCGTTCAACTGCCGCACCGGAGATTCCAACGTGGCGGAGCTGACCGTCCCGTAGAACCTCGAGAGACCGGAACGGACGCCCTCGGCGGCGTAACGGCATGCGCCTCCTGCGTGACACAGTGAGCAACCGAGTCCTAGCTGGAGGAAGGTCATGAGCGACACGCCGATCGGCGAGCACGCGATCATCTCCGACTGCCGCTCCGCCGCGCTCATCGACTCTCGCGGCTCGATCGAATGGCTGTGCTTTCCACGCTTCGACGGTCCTTCCGTCTTCGCGCGCCTGCTCGATGCCGGAGCCGGTCACTGGGAGCTCCGCCCCGCAGGGTCCTTCGAGCACGAGCGCCGGTACCTCGAGCGAACGCTCGTGCTGGAGCAGACGTATCGGACGCCGACGGGCACCATCGTCGTGACCGAGGCGATGGCGGTCGGCAAGGGCGAGACCGGCCACGATCTCGGCGCGGGCGCCCCGGGCCTCGTCCTTCGCCGCGCGATGTGCACCGACGGCGAGGTGGAGATGCAGATGACCTACGCTCCCCGCCCCGAGTACGGCCTCGTCACGCCGATCCTCATGCCGGAGGAGGGAGGGGTCCGCGCCAGGGGAGGAGCCGACCTCCTGCTGCTCTCGGCATCGGTTCCCCTGAAGATGGACGGAGCCGCGGCCACCGCGGGATTCCGACTCTCCGAGGGCGACCGCGCTCTGTTCTCGCTGGAGCACCAGAACACCTGGGAGCCGCCGCCGGAGCTCCGCTCCCCGCAGGAGATCGACGACCGGCTGGAGGACACGATCCACGGCTGGAAGAGCTGGTCCGCCGTGCACCAGAACTACGAGGGACCCTGGAAGGAGCTCGTGTACCACAGCGGTTGCGTGCTCCAAGGCCTGTCGTATCAGCCGACCGGGGCGATCGTCGCCGCCGCGACCACATCCCTTCCCGAGAGCGTTGGAGGAGAGCGCAACTGGGACTACCGCTACGCCTGGGTGCGCGACGCGAGCTTCACGCTGGAGGCGCTCTGGGTCGCGGCGTGTCCCGACGAGGCGCACCGCTTCTTCGGCTACATGGCGGGTGCGACCGCCTCGTCGCTCCGCCAGGGCGGCGAGCTCCAGATCATGTTCGGCATCGGAGGTGAGCACGACCTCTCCGAGCGCACGCTCCCGCACCTCAGCGGATGGCGGAACAGCGCGCCCGTTCGCGTCGGCAACGACGCATGGGATCAGCGCCAGCTCGACGTCTACGGAGAGATCCTCGGCGCCGCCCACCGGCTGATCGACGCGACGGAGCAGCTCGATGCCACGAGCATGCGGTTCCTCGTTGACGCTGCCGACATCGCCGCCGCGCGCTGGAAGGAGACCGACGAGGGGATCTGGGAGGTGAGGGGCGGCCAGCGGGAGTTCCTGTATTCGAAGGTGATGTGCTGGGCCGCGCTCGATCGCGCGATCGATCTCGCCGACCGGATCGGGGCGCAGGACCGCGTCGAGGATTGGACCGCGACGCGCCAGGAGATCCGCGACGCCGTCCTCACGCGCGGCTGGAGCGAGAAGGCGCAGGCCTTCGCGCAAGCGTTCGACTCCGACGCGCTGGACGGCTCCGTCCTGATGATGCCGATCGTCGGATTTCTCGGGGCGGACGACCCTCGGATGCGCGCGACGATCGACGCCATCGAGGAGCGCCTCACCGACGACCGGGGTCTCGTCTACCGATATCTCGCGGAAGACGGACTGGAGGGCGACGAGGGCACCTTCCTCCTCTGCACGTTCTGGCTGGCCCAGGCTCTGGCCATGGCGGGCGAGGTCGATCGCGCTCGCGTGACGTTCGAGCGCGCGATCCGGTACGTGAACGACGTCGGGCTCCTCGCCGAGGAGGTCGATCCCGCGACCGGGGAGCTCCTCGGGAACTTCCCGCAGGCGTTCAGCCACATCGGGCTGATCAACGCTGCTGCTGCGATCGCCGACGCCGAAGAGCGCGCGACGAGCTGACGCTGGGATGGATCGCTCGGAAGAGGTTGCCTCCAAGCTCGACCGCGTCCGCGGCTGGCTGGACGAACACGATGCCGAAGCGGTCCTGTTCCGGTCGCAGGCGAACTTCGCGTGGCTGACCGCGGGGGGACGCAGTCACGTCTCCATCGGAGAGGACGCCGGCATCGCGTGGGTGCTCGTGACCTCCTCCGACGCGTTCGTGGTTACGACGAACATCGAGCGTCCGCGACTCCTCGACGAGGAGCTTCGGGATCTGCCCTACGAGGTGCTCTCGTATCCGTGGCACTCACCCGATGAGGGCGTGTCGCTCGTGGAGGAGCGCGCGGCCTCGGTGGTCGCCGATCTTCCGCTCGCCTCCTTCCACCCCGCCGGCGCCTCACTGGTCGCGCTCCGCTTCACCTTGCTTCCGTCCGAGGTGGAGCGATATCGAGCCCTCGGCCGAGACGCCGCCACGGCGTTGGAGTCGGCGGCCCGCGCGGCGGAGCCCGGCATGTCGGAGCTCGAGATCTCCGGCGTCCTCGCATCGGAGTGCCGCGCCCGCGACATCCTCCCGCTCGTCGACCTGGTCGGCGCCGACGACCGCATCGATCGCTACCGGCATCCGATCCCCACGGACCGACGCGTCGAGCGGACGGTCATGCTGGCGGTGACGGGACGGCGTGCCGGACTGCATGCCTCGTTGACCCGATTCGTCTCGTTCGGCCCCGTGGAGACCGATCGCGAGACGCGAGTGCCTTCGACGGCCCGCGTCGACGCTCGGTACCTGACGGTCAGCCGGCCGGGAACCTCCCTCGCCGAGGTCTTCTCCGCCGGCATGGAGCAGTACGCGCGGGAGGGATATCCCGGCGAGGAAGAACGGCACCACCAGGGAGGCCTGACCGGCTACGGAGGAAGGGAGATCTTCGCGACGCCGGCCGCGCGCCACGTCCTTGCGGAGAACCAGGCGCTCGCGTGGAACCCCTCCATCACCGGCACGAAGTCTGAGGACACCGTCCTCGTCCGGGACGGCTTCCCGGAGATCCTGACGCGAACGGGGAACTGGCCCGAGCTCGAGGCGGAGTTCGACGGGGAACGCATCGTTCGACCTGCGTTCCTCATCCGATAGGACCGAGGGTGACCGATCGGCGGCGCAACCCGTCGGAGGGTGGCCGGTCGGTCCTCCGACGGAGAGCCCATCCAGGCACGGCATCCGGCCGGTTCCGGAGAGAGTCCGACGCGAGCGAGGTCGCAATCCGCTCGGGTATAGTCGCCGGATGGACCCGCAGGAGGAGCCCCCCGAGCTACCGAGAACGCTCATCCGCAAACTCGATCGATATCGAGAGTTCCCCCTCGAGTCCCTCGAAGCCGTCGCACAGGTTCGCAAGGTTCTCGGTGAGATCGAGTTCCGGGCGATCGTGGAGGCGCGCGAACGCGGTGCGACATGGGACGACATCGCGGAGGCTCTCTCGATCAGCCGGCAGTCGGTCCTCTATCGGCTTCGCACGCTCTCGGCGCTTCCGCGGCGGGGAGCGGCGTCCATTTCGGAGAGCGAGGACGAACACCGGGCGCTCGACTTCCACATCGAGGATCGCGACGGGGAGCATGTCGTCGTCGGTCTCAGCGGAAAGCTCACCGGTCACATCTGGACCGACATGCTTCGGCGTTTCCTCGAGGCGCGCTACGTGGACGACGGCGTGAGCCGCATCCACCTCGACCTCTCGGAGGTCACCGCGCTGGACGAGGACGGGCTGGCGACCCTGAAAGCGCTCCAGCGCGAATCCGAGGCGCGCCACAAGGAGCTGCTGCTCGAGGGAACCACCGGTGAGGTGCAAGCGTTGCTCCTGACCCAAGGTCTCCACGCCTCCGGCTGACGCGAGACCGATCGAGTCCGATCAGGCGTCGCCGAGCGTTCCCGATTCCCCTCCGCCTCGGCCGTCCTCGCGGAGGAAGCGCTCGATCTCCGACGCCAGCTCGTCCCCGGACGGGATGCGCTCCTCGTCGACCATGTTCTCGAGGCGTTCCACGTACGAACGCGAATCGTCGTCGGACGCGACCGCCTCGTCGAGCCGTTGACGATGGACCGCCGCCTGCTCGAGGAGTTCTCCCGGTGCGATGTCGACGCCGATCTGGCGGGAGACGTGCTCGAGCAACGCGACGGACGCCGAAGGGAACGGCCCGCCGACGTAGTGGGGGATCTGCGCGTAGAAGCCGACGCACGGGATGCCGGCGCCCGAGACCGCGAGCTCCACGGTGCTCAACGCCGCGCTCGGAACGCGCAGGAGCCCCTGGGGCCCCTGCTCCTCTCCACCGCGGAGGAGTCCGGCGCCGGAGGCGTTCGCGAGGACCGGCACCGGGCGGGTGTGGGGAACCGCGGCGGGGATCGACCCGAGGCTGATCCACTCCCTCACGCCGAGTCGGCGAACGATCTCGACGGTGTCGCGACCGAGCTCCTGCCACCGGTAGTCCGGCTCCGCTCCGGTGAAGACGACGACATCTCGGTCCCCGTGACGGGTGCGACGCATCGTGAGCTCCGGCCAGCTGAGGTCGGTCAGCGTTCCGTCGACGATGTCCAGCACCGGTCTGCGGGAGCGGAAGTCGTACAGCGCATCCGGATCGAACTCCACGAGCGGCGTCGCGTCGGACGCGACCTGCCCGACGGCGGCCGTCGATGCCCCGGCCGCGTCGATCCATCCGTCGAAGGCGGCGAGGAGCACCGGACGCTCCAGGTCGCCGGCGTCGTCGGAGACTTGGAAGGGAGACATGGCCGAAGGATAGTCGGCCCGTCCGGACCTCCGGACGGCGGTCGTCTAGGAGACGGGATCCTCCGGCAAGCCGGGATCATCCCTCTCGACGTCTTCTTTCGGCAGCACGTCCGGCACCGGTGGCTGGGGCGCCGGACTTGCGGTCGCATCCGAGGGCGTTGCGGCAGTGTCGCGCTTCCGCGAGCGGGTCGCCGCCGAGCGTGCCTTCGATGCGGCAGCCTTCGCGCCGGACGTCCCGACCTTGGCCTTCGAGACCGCGTCCTTCGCCTTTCCGGCGGCCTTCGGCGCCTGGTCGCTCATCCGTTTCGTGATCTCCGGAGCCTTCTCTGCGACGACGTCGGCGATCGTCGGCGCGTGTTTCGCGATCTGGTCGGCCGCACTCTGAGCGGCCTTGCGGACGGTCGGCGAGGACCGCGACGTCATCGTGAGGAGGATCTCAGGTGCTTTCTCCGCGACCGTCTTCGCGACGCCCGGGGCCTTCTCGGCGACGACCTTCGCGACATCCGGCGCCTTCTTCGCGGCCGCGTTGATCGCGCCCTCGAGGGAGTTCCAGAGATCCGGTTTCTTCTTGTTCGGTTCGGTCAATGGAACCTCCCGACGATCATTCGCCGCGCTCGCGTCTCCACAACCGGAAACGCCGCTCGTCATCCTCGGGTGTCCGCTCACCCTCGGCGTCCTTCCAGAACTCGCGGAGACGCTCCTCGAACTCGGAGCGCTGTTCGGCGTACTGACGCAGCTCTCGCTCGGTGACGGAGAGCGTCTCGTCGTCGCCGAACTTCCGGTCCGCCGTCTCGGCCTCGCCGGCCGTGTCATCGATCTCGGAAGGAGACTCCGCGGATCCTTGGGGCGGCGTCAGTGCGGGCTGCTCCGGCGACGCGTCAGGCGCCTCCGGAACCGCGGGCCCGGCGACGGAAGCCACGACCGCGTCCTCCTCCTCCGCCCACATCTGATTCTCCTTCGAGCGGGCGAGGGCTTGGCGGAGGGTCTCCACGGGGTCCACCCCGGGCTCCGGCGCCACCTCTCCGATCTCGTCTCCGATCTCGTCGGCGTCTCCGACAGGAGCTCCACCGGCCGAACCGCCATTCGCCGACGGCTCGAAGTCGAAGCGGGCGAGCTGGCGGGCGATGTCGGCGGGATCTGGGTCGCGGTTGCGGTTCTCCGCGGCGAGGAGACGCTCGCTCGCCACACGGAACTCCACCTCGGCTGCGCGGACGCGGGACTCGGTTTCCGCGAGCATGCCTTCGACCGATCCGGCTCGTTGTTCGGCCGTGCGGAGCCGATCCGAGAGCTGGGCCGCTCGCTCTTCGGCCTCCCGGGCCCGTTCGTCGGCCTTCTTCCGCCGCTCCTCGAGCTCTCCGAGGTGCTGGGCCGTCTGGCGGAGCTTGTCGACGGCCTGGGAGAGGGATCCCTCGGTCTCCTTCGTGCGCTGCTCCGCAGCCCTGGCGCGCTCCTCGGCCTGCTTGGCGACCCTTTGGGCTTCGCGGATCTGCTCCTCGGACTGGGCGAGCCGCTCCTCGCTCGCGCGCCTCGCTGCGGCAAGCTGCTGGATCCGCTCCTCGGCCTGGCGGCGCCGGTCCTCGAGTTCGGCGACGACCTCCGCAGCCTGGCGGAGCTTCTCCTCCGTCTTGCGCAGGCGCTCCTCGGCTCGCTGGCTGCGATCCTCCAGCCTGCGCTGGCGGTCCATCTGGGCGAGGGGACCCCCTGCCTGCAGGAGCCGCTCCTCTGCCTGACGGAGGCCTGCCGCGGCGTCGTGAGCCCGGTCGAGGGCGTCACGGAGGAGGACCTCGGCGTCGCGGAGAAGATCTTCTGAAGAATCTTTCCGCTCGTCGATCTGCGCCACTTTGCCCTTCCCCACCTCGGACGACGCATTCATCCTACGCAGCCCAGGGCGCGAGGCCAATCCTGGCGTTCTTGCAGTTCCCCGGATCCGCTGGGAGTATCCGGAGCTTCGAACGGAAGGCATCACCATGGACCGACGCCAGTTCTTGAAAACGTCGGCCCTGACGGGAGCGGCGATCGCCTTTCCCGGTTGGGTCATGGGGCGAGCAGCCGTTGCAGCGACCCAACCTTCCGGATGTCTCTGGGGAGCCTACGTCCGGCCGCAAGGCACGGAAACGCCGCAGAGTGCGGTCGCGAACTTCGAGGCCAAGATCGGCCGGCGTCTCTCCGTCACGCGTCACTACCTCAACTGGAACGACGAGCTGCCGGGTCAGTACGCGGAGTGGTCCGCGAGCCAGGGCTACCGGCAGTACATCTCGTGGCACGCGCTCGGTCATCAGGGTGGAGGGATCTCCTGGCGCTCGATCGCGAATGGGACGTACGACACCTGGATCCGCGAGCAAGCCACGCGCATGAAGGAATGGGGAAGGCGCACGTACTTCACGTTCCATCACGAGCCGGAGGCCGATCCGAGCGGCAACAGCAAAGACTTCAAGGCGGCGTGGTCTCACGTGCGGGACATCTTCGCGAACATCGGGACTCCGAACCTCCGTTGGGTCGTGACGCTGACCGCGTCGACCTACGACGGCGGACACGGGGGGCCGATGGCGTGGCTCCCGAAGCAGTACGACGCGCTCGGCGTCGACGGGTACAACCGATTCCCGTGTCTGGACAACAAGCCGGTGCATCCGTGGAAGTCGTTCTGGGGAGTGTTCCATTCGGCGCACAACCTTTCCCTCAAGCTCCGGAAGCCCATGATCGTCGGTGAGTACGGAAGCGTGGAGCAGACCGCCTGCGGGAACAGCGCCGGCGATCCGAACGCGAAGGCGCAATGGCTCATGGGCGCGGGAGAGACCTTGCAGGCGTGGACGAACGTGAAGGTCGCGATGTACTCCCACACGCTCGGGAACTTCGAGGGGTTCCCCGAGGCGTACTGGGTGGACACGTCCGCGCAGTCGCTCGCGGCGTACTCCACCGTGGGGAACCACCCCTACTTCATCTGAGCAGTCAGCTCGCCTTGTAGCGGGCAACCGCGACGTCTCCACCGCGCGAGGCTCCGGCCTCTCCGGCCACGACGATCCGTCCGTCGGCGTCGATCAGCACATCGCGCGCCAGATCCCAGCCGTTGCCGAAGTCGGTATCGACGGTGCCGTGGAGACCGAACGATGTGTCGAGAGAGCCATCGGTCCGATACCGCGTGACGGCGAAGCGGTGATCGTTCATCCAGACCTTGATGGAGGTCGTTCCGGCCGTCACGAGCTTTCCGTTCGGCTGGACCGCGAGGGAGGTGGCGATGTCGTCGCCGCCGGGGATTCCGACGTCGGTGGTGCGCCGTCCTCCGCTCCCGAAGGAGGCGTCCGGCGTTCCGTCGGGGAGATAGCGGACGAGCGCCGCGTCGTGCTCCCTGATCATCGGGCCGAGGAACGCGGAACTGCACGCGACGATCTTTCCGTTCGCGAGTGCGACGACGTCGAGGGCTTCCGCGGCCGTCGGCGTGCTCCCGCCGAAGCCGGTTCGCAGCGAGCCGCCGGAGCCGAAGCCGGGAACGGGAACGCCTGTTCCGTCGAGCTCGGCGAGGGCGAAGTCGGAGTCGCGGTCGACCTCCGACGCCCCCGCCAGCACGATGTCGCCTCCCGGCGTCAGGGCGGCAGCGGCCGCCCGGTCGCTCCGACCGGAGAAGTCGACGGTCGCGAACCCGCCCGAGCCGAAACCCGAGACGAGGGTTCCTGACGGATCGAAGCGCGCCGCTGCGAAGTCCGAGGGGGTGTCGGTCGGGGAGAGGGTGGAGCCCGCGACGAGCAGGTCGCCGCCCGGAAGCGTGAGGAGCGCGCTGCCGGTGTCCATGCTCTGCGAGGTCACGTGCGCGAGAACGCGTCCGCCGTTCCCGAAGGACGGATCGAGCGACCCGTCGGGACGGTACCGAGCGATCGCGAACGCGGTTCGTCCGTTCACGTTTGCGGTGCCGGCGACGACGATCCCGGCGTCCGTGACGACGACGTCCCGCGCCTGCTGGAAGCTCCCGCCGAACGATGTGAGCACGCGGCCTCCGGTGCCGAACGTCTTGTCCAGCTTCCCGTCCGTCCGGTAACGGAGCACGAGGAATCGCTCGCCGCTCCCGTTTTCCGCGAACCCCACGACGACGATCTTTCCGTTCGGCTGCAGCGCTTCGGCGTACGCGGTGTCGAACGCGCCGTGGAGAACGTCGGTCAGGGCCGCACCGTCGTCGCCGAACGACCGATCCAGCGCGCCCGCCGCTCCGTACGCTCGCGCGGGCACGATCGCGACTCCGGCGAGGACGGCGGCGACGACGACGCGGCGGAGGAGGCTCACGTCAGCTCCCCGGGAAGAACGCGACGAGCTGTACCGGCCCGGGGAGCTCCCCGTTCTGGCCGTTCGTCACGATGAAGTCGGTGAGGCCATTGTGGTCGTAGTCGATCGGCGTGACGCTCTCGGCGCTCCCGCCGGAGACGTTCGGGATCCGCATCGGCTCGAACGCCTGTCCGCCCTCGCGGTTGAGCACCATCAGGTCGGGCGCGTTCTGCTCGGTTCGGGAACGGCCGCGCGCGATGTAGAGGTCCGGCCGGTGGTCCCGGTTCACGTCGCCGGCCGCGATCGACACGCCGCTCGCGCCGAGCGGTGCGCGGTACGACAGAACGAACCGCCCCTGCTCCTGGAGCGTCACGCGCAGATGATCGTCCTGCGTGATCATCGCGATGTCGGGCTCGCCGTCCCCGTTGAAATCGGCAACCGTCGCGTCTTTCACTCGCTGCCCGAGCTCGACGTCGGAGGTGACGTCGTCGAGCTGTCGCCCCCCGGCCTCGTTCCGATAGAGCCGGAGGCCGGTCGTCGTGCACAGCAGGAGGTCAGGCCGGCCGTCGGAGTTGTAGTCGAGGCTCTGGCCGCAGCTGTCGCCGAACTCCTTGTTGAGGTCGTAGGTGTTCGCCTCCTGATAGCGGACGCCGTTCTCGTTGACGAAGAACCGGTCCGGAGACGGGATGCCGTCCGGGCGGTCGCCCGAGTTTCCGAGGAACAGCTCCGGATAGCCGTCGCCGTTGAGATCGAGGAACGCGTCGTCGCGTCCGCGTCCGAACACGTCCGCGACCCCGTACTGCCGCGCCTCGTCGACGAAATCGTGGTCCGGCTGCTGGATCCAGAGCTCGTCCTGTTTGAGCTCCGAGCCCTTGTTCGCGCCCGTCGCGCAGAAGACGTCCGGTCGCCCGTCGCCGTTCACGTCCGCCGCCGAGCAGTAATGACGGTCGGTCTCCTTGAACGTGCCGGTGTCGGCCTCGCTGAAATGCCCGTTGCCGTCGTTGTGATAGAGCCGCGCCGCGAACTGATGCCGCCCCAGAAGGACGTCGGGCCAGTGGTCGCCGTCGTAGTCGAAGACGACCGCGCCACGGCTTCTCGTGACCTGCGCGATCCCGGATTGTTGCTCCC
>JBJMLP010000250.1:0-5845 GCA_045805245.1 Actinomycetota bacterium
ACACTATATCCCAACACAACGCTCTACCGATAAAACCCTCAGGAGCCGCTCAGCGGACAGCGCGTCGCGACGGCCGCCGCGCTCGCGGCGTGCCGCCCGTTCGCGCGTGGGTTCGGCCTGGAGACCGCGATGACGATCGACGCGAGTCGCGCGGGCCTGCGCATCGTGGAGATCCCCGTGGATCTCCGTCACCGGCCGACCGGACGCGACGTCCACGGCTTCCTTCACCGCGGACGGCAGGGACTCGACATCTCCCTCGCGGTGCTTCCGCGGATCCTCCGTCGCCGTCGAGGGGAGAGCGCCTCGTGAACTGGGGCCGCCTCGCCGTCGCGAACCACCGCGGGGCCCGCGTTCCACGCATCCTCGGGGTTCCGCTGCTCCTCGCCGGGCTGGCCGGCACGATCACGGCCGCGATCGCATGGAACGCCGGTCGCTCCGCGTGGATCGTGTTCGGCGCGTCGGCACTCGTCTTCGGCTCGGGCCTCGTCGACGATCTCGTCCAAGCCGGCCCGAGAGGGATCCGGGAGCACCTCCGGGCGCTCGTTCGCCTGGAGGTCTCGAGCGGCATCGTCAAGGTTCTCGTGATCCTCGGCGCAGCGGTGGCGGTCGTGGCCGCCCTTCCGTCTCGCCCCATGTGGGGAGGCCTCGCCTCCGTGATCGCGATCGCTGGCTCCGCGAACCTCTGGAACGCACTCGACGTCGCTCCCGGGCGGGCGCTGAAATGGTTCCTGCTCGCGGGCGCTCCGATCGCGGCGGCGGGGTTCCTCCGCGACGGCGGATGGATCACGGCGCCGGCCGTTCCCGCGACGATGCTCGGGGGAGCGTTCCTGCTCGGCCCCGACCTCCGGGAGCGGGCGATGCTCGGGGACGCAGGGGCGAACCTGATCGGTTTCCAGATCGGGGTGGGGCTCTGCGTCGTCCTCTCCAACGCCTGGGTGGTGGTGGCGGCGCTCCTCGCCGTCGCGCTCAACGCACTGGCGGAGACGCTCACGCTGAGCCGCGTCATCGAGTCCTCGACGCCGCTGCGCCGGTTCGACGCGCTCGGCCGGATCCCGGCCACCCGCTCGACGACGGAGTTCCGGACCGAGAATTAGCGACGATATCCGCGTCGTTCTCGCGACCTGTCGGTCCGGTCTGCTAGCATCGAGTCCCGAGTGAAGAAGCAGCCGAAGTTCATCTTCGTCACCGGTGGTGTCGCCTCCGGACTCGGGAAAGGCATCACCACCGCCTCGCTCGGCCGACTCTTCAAGTCCCGCGGGCTGCGGGTCACCCTCCAGAAGCTCGACCCGTACATCAACGTCGATCCCGGCACGATGAACCCGTTCGAGCACGGCGAGGTCTTCGTGCTCGACGACGGCGCGGAGACCGACCTCGACCTCGGCCACTACGAGCGCTTCACGGACGAGAACCTCCACAAGGGCTCGAACCTCACGACGGGCGCGGTGTACTCCGCCGTCCTCGCGAAGGAGCGGCGGGGCGACTACCTCGGCAAGACCGTGCAGGTCATCCCCCACATCACGGACGAGATCAAGTCTCGCGTCCGCTCGCTCGCGGAGTCCGAGACCGCCGACCTCGTCGTCGTGGAGGTCGGAGGGACGGTCGGTGACATCGAGAGCCTCCCGTTCCTGGAGGCGATCCGCCAGCTCCGCAACGAGGTCGGACGGGAGAACTGCGCGTTCGTCCACGTCTCGCTGATGCCGTTCATCGGCCCGAGCGGAGAGCTCAAGACCAAGCCGACGCAGCACTCCGTCAAGGAGCTCCGCTCGCTCGGTCTGCAGCCCGACGCGATCGTGTGCCGCTCCGACCGCGTGATCGGGCGGCACCTCAAGGAGAAGATCTCGCTCCTCTGCGACGTTCCCATCTCCGGGGTGATCAGCGCGATCGACGAAGACTCGATCTACAAGGTGCCGCTCGTGCTCCACAAGGAGGGCCTCGACGACTACATCGCGGATCACCTCCGGGTCGACGACGCGCCCGATCTCTCGGAGTGGCAGACCCTGGTCGGACGGGTCGAGGCGGCCTCCGATCCGGTGACGATCGCCATCGTCGGGAAGTACGTGAACCTCCACGACGCGTACCTCTCGGTCATGGAGGCGCTCGCGCACGGCGGCTTCGCCCACGGTTCCGCGGTCGATCTGCGATGGATCGCCTCCGACGAGCTCGCGTCGGGAAGCGCCGCGGACGTGCTCGCCGGCGTCGACGGGGTGCTCGTTCCAGGCGGGTTCGGCATCCGGGGCATCGAGGGCAAGATCGAGGCGATCCGATACGCGAGGGAGCAGGGCATTCCGTTTCTGGGCATCTGCCTCGGGCTCCAGTGCGCCGTCGTGGAGTTCGCACGCAACGTCTGCGGGCTGGAGGGCGCGAACTCCTCGGAGTTCGATCCTGCGACCCCGCACCCGGTGATCGACCTCCTTCCGGAGCAGAAGGACGTGACCGATATGGGGGCATCGATGCGGCTCGGGGCGCAGCCGTGCCACCTCGTTCCGGGCACCCACGCAGCGGAGACCTACGGCGAGCCGGTCGTCTACGAGCGTCATCGGCACCGCTTCGAGGTCAACCCCATCTATCAGGAGACGCTGGAACGCTGCGGCCTCGTGGTCTCCGGCCACACGAAGGACGGGCGTCTCGTGGAGATCGTCGAGCTTTCGGATCATCCGTTCTTCATCGCGGGGCAGTTCCACCCGGAGCTCCGTTCGCGCCCGACGCATCCGCATCCGTTGTTCCGGGACTTCGTCGGTGCAGCGGCGTCCTTCCGGCGCGCGCGAGCGGAGCAAGCCGTCGTCGTCACCTCCTGAGGACGCGCCGGCTCCCGCGTCGTCGCGGGAAGCGTTCCGCGGCAACTATCTCCGGCTGGAGATCGAGACGTGGCCGACCGGAGACTGGGAGATCGTCCGGCACCCCGGAGCCTGTGCGGTCGTGGCGATCACCAAAGAAGGCGACATCCTGCTCGTCCGGCAGTTCCGTCCTGCCCTGCGTTCAAAGACGCTCGAGGTGCCGGCCGGTCTCCTGGACGTCGAGGGAGAATCCCCGCGCGACTGCGCGGTCCGTGAGCTCGTCGAGGAGACCGGCCACGAGGCGCACGACGTCCGCTCCCTCGGCTCGTTCCTGACCTCGCCGGGCATGACCGACGAGCGCTTCCATCTCTATCGCGCCGACGCGACGCCGATCCCGGACAGCGCCGGCGAGGAGGGCATCCAGATCGTGCGCATGCCGTTCGGGAGAGCTGTCGAGCAAGCGTCGTCCGGCGAGCTGCAGGACGTCAAGACCGTGCTCGCGATCCTTCTCGCCGCGCGTGAGGACGAGCCGGGCGCCACCGTCCCGCGCTGAACCGTCGTTCACCAGCGCACCGATGTTCCTCGGGTAGGCTTCCTGCGGCCGAGGTCGAGGAGGTGCGTTCGTGATCGTCGGCGTCCCCCGCGAGGTCAAGGACAACGAGTACCGCGTCGCCGCGACGCCGGAGGGCGTCCGCGAGCTCGTTCGCGCCGGGCATCGCGTCCTCGTGGAGTCGCGTGCGGGGGAGGGTTCCGCGCTCCCCGACGAGCGCTTCTCCCAGGCGGGCGCGGAGGTCCTCTCGTCGCGGGACGACCTCTGGGGGGCCGCGGAGATGGTCCTCAAGGTCAAGGAGCCACAGGAGGAGGAGTTCATCCACCTCCGCAGCGATCAGATCCTCTTCACCTATCTCCATCTCGCCGCAAGTGCCGACCTGACGGGCACGCTCGCGAAGGCGGGTACCGCCGCGGTCGCCTACGAGACGGTCGAGGTCGACGGCAAGCTCCCGCTCCTCGCGCCGATGAGCGAGATCGCCGGGCGGATGGCGCCGCACGTGGGCGCGACCTACCTGGAGCGCCCACGCGGCGGGCGCGGAGTTCTCCTCGGCGGTGCGAGCGGGGTGGTGCCCGCGAACGTGCTCGTCCTCGGCGCTGGGATGGCCGGGACGAACGCGGCATGGATCGCCGCGGGCATGGAGGCCGACGTCGCGATCGTCGATCGCAAGGTCGAACCGCTCCGTTTCGTCGACCAGGTCCAGCGAGGCCGGATCCGCACCGTGATGAGCAGCCATCTGCGCCTCGAAGGGCTCGTCGCCGAGGCGGACCTCGTGATCGGAGCGGTGCTGATCCCCGGTGCGCGAGCTCCGAAGCTGGTGACCGAGGACATGGTGAAGAGCATGCGGCCCGGCGCGGTGATCGTGGACATCTCGATCGACCAGGGCGGCTGCATCGAGACCGCGGAGATGACGACGCACTCCGATCCGACGTACGAGCGACACGGCGTCATCCACTACTGCGTCGGCAACATGCCCGGCGCGCTGCCGAACACCTCGACCTACGCGCTCACGAACGTGACGCTGCCGTACGCGCTGGAGATCGCGAACGACGGGCTCTCCGCGGCGGCGCGACGCGATCCCGCTCTCGCCACCGGCATCAACGTGTTCCAGGGTCAGGTGACCAACCGCGGGGTCGCGGAGGCTCACGGGATGGCCTTCGCGCCGGTCGAGCCGCTGCTTCCTCCGCGATAGATGGCGACGACGATCGCGCGACGGATCGAGCGCTTCCTCGACCACCTGACGGTCGAACGCGGGCTGGCGCCCAATACCGTGGAGGCGTACCGCCGCGATCTCGCGCGGTTCGCGGCATACCTGCGCACCCGCGGGGTCCGGAGCCTCGGGCAGGCCGACGAACGAACGATCTCCGCGTTCGTCGCCTCGCTTGCCGGCTCTGTGCGAGAGGACGGGGCGACGTACCGAACCTCGACGGTGGTACGCATGCTCTCCTCGGTCCGCTCCCTGTATCGCTTCGAGCTCGCGGAAGGGGCGGTCGCCACCGATCCGACGGAGGGAGTGCACCGGCCGAAGCAGCCGCGCACGCTGCCACGACCGCTCTCGGCGGAGGACGTCGCGAAGCTCCTCGACGGCTCGTCGCACGGAACGCCGGCGGAGCTCCGGGACCGCGCGGTGCTGGAGACGATGTACGGCGCGGGACTCCGCATCTCCGAGCTCGTGGGCCTGGACGTCGACGACGTCGACCTCGAGGAGGGGAGCGTCCGCGCGTTCGGGAAGGGCTCCAAGGAACGGATCGTTCCGCTCGGTCGCGTCGCCGTGGACGCTCTCGATCGTTATCTGCGCTCCGGCCGCCCGGACCTCGCGGGTCGAACCTCCCGCGCGGCGTTGTTCCTGAACCAGCGGGGCGGGCGGCTCACCCGTCAGGGCGCCGCCAAGCTTCTCAAGGCGAGCGCCAAGCGAGCGGGGATCCGCGCGCGCGTGACCCCGCACACGCTCCGGCACTCCTTCGCGACCCACCTCCTGGAGGGAGGGGCGGACGTACGGGTCGTCCAGGAGCTGCTCGGGCACGCCAGCGTCCAGACGACGCAGATCTACACGCTCGTGACCCGGGAGCACCTCCGCGACGTCTATCTCTCGGCCCATCCGCGCGCACGGCGGACTTCTGCGAAGGCGAGGGTCCGTTGACGGTCGCCGTCCCGCCCGCAGAGCGAGCGAGCGCTCCCTGAGCGACGTCTCGAGAGTCCTCCTCCTCGTCTGTGACTCCTGGGGCGTCGGCGACGCGCCCGACGCGGAGGCCTATGACGACATCGGAGCCGACACGCTCGGGAACACCTCGCGCGCCGTCGGCGGGAACGATGCGGCGAACCTTGGAAGGCTCGGCCTGGGGCGGACCGACACGGTCGAGGGCGTCGCGCCGGCGGGCGATGCGGGCACGGCGTCGGGACGGCTGACGGAGCGCTCCGCCGGCAAGGACACCACGACCGGGCATTGGGAGATGGCAGGCGTCGTTCTCACGGAGCCGTTCCCGACGTATCCGGACGGGTTTCCGGATGAGGTGATCGAGCC
>JBJMLP010000251.1:0-6095 GCA_045805245.1 Actinomycetota bacterium
GCGTGATGGTTGAGTCGTTTGCCATCGTGCAGTACGGGCCGAACACGTACTTCCTCGGCGGGGAGCTCGATCTCGCAACCGCGCCGCGGCTCGAGGAAGCCGTGCAGGCCTCCATCGAGACCGGCGGTCCGGTCCTGTTCGACCTCTCGGCCGTATCGTTCATCGATTCGAGCGGCCTGCGCGCGTTCCTCTCGATCGCGCAGAACCTCGGAACCAAGGGCTGCGTACTGTTGCATGCGCCGCAGAAGCGGGTTCGACGACTGATCGAGATGGTCCGGCTCACCGACGTGCCGAATCTCCACGTCGAGTCGTGCACCCTCGTCGCGCACCCGGAGTCCTACATCGAGTGGACGCCGCCGCCGGACCTGGCCGAACGATTCGCCGAGCTTCGTCAGTACGCGCTCGATACCCGCTAGGCCTCTTTCCCGCAGGACGGCCGGCCCGAAGCCGGTGAGTCGGCGCTGACCGGCCGCGTACGATGCCACCGTGAGCGGGGCCGCCGAGGACACGACGCAGGCAGGGCGCGACGCGCTCGCTCGGTTCGCTTGGGACGAGGCCTTCGAGACGCTCGTTCAGGCCGATCGCGAACACCCATTCGATGCCGAGGGGCTCGCGCTGCTCGCCGACGCTGCGTGGTACGCCTCCAAGCCGGATGCCGTGATCGAGGCGTTCGAGCGCGCCTCGCATGCCTATGTCGAGGAGGGTGACAACGCTGCGGCCGCGATGATGGCGCTCCGAGTCGCGGAACAATACGCGGTCCGTCAGGGGATGCCCCTCGCGGGAGCCTGGATGGCCCGCGCGCAGGAGCTCTGCGGCAGCGACACCGATTGCGTCGCCTTCGGCTACCTCTCCTACTTCGGAGGCGTCACGGCACATGGGATGAGGAACTACGAGGAAGCCGTGGTGGCGTTCGACCGGGCGCTCGCGTCCGCCGAGAAGCTGCGGGATCGCGATCTGCGCGCCCGCGCCCTCTACGACAAGGGGCACGCGCTCTGCTGGCAGGGCAAGCACGCGGAAGGCTTCGCGTTGATGGATCAGGCGATGGCCGACGCGGTGTCGGGAGACCTCGGGCCGATGGCGGCGGGCTACGTGTACTGCGGCATGATCGACGTCTGTATCCATTTCGAGGAGTACCAGCGAGCGAGCGGGTGGACCGAGGCGACCGCGCGTCTGTGCGAACGCATGTCGATCCCGGGGTTCACCGGCCTCTGCCGCCTCCATCGAGCGGAGCTCCTCCAGCTCCACGGCTCCCTCTCCGACGCGGAGGAGCAGTCGCGCCGGGCGAGCGACGAGCTGCCCAGGTCGAATTTCCTCTTCGGTCTGGGGCTCGCCGCATACCGGGTCGGGGAGATCCGCCGCAGGGTGGGCGACCTCGTCTCGGCCGAGGAGGCGTACGCGAAGGCGCACGAGTTCGGTTTGGGAACGGAACCCGGCACGTCGCTCCTGCGCCTCGCGCAGGGCAAGCCCGACGCGGCGGCGTCGGGGATCCGTCGCGCGCTGTCCGAGGCCGACGAACCGCTCGAGCGGTTCCGGCTTCGGGCTGCCGAAGCGCTGATCGCGCTCGCCGCGCCGGATCTCGAGAGGGCTCGCGAGGCTTCGGCCGAACTGGACGAGATCGCGTCATCGTTCGAGGCCACCGCCGTGCAGGCGGAGGCCTCGCGGGTCCGCGGAGCGCTGCTCCTCGTCGAAGGAGACGCGGAGGCAGCGTTGCGGGAGCTCGGCCGCGCGCGGGACGGATGGGGGGAGGTCGGCGCTCCCTTCGAGCTCGCGGAGGTGCGAACGCTGATCGGCCGCGCGCACACGGCCGTGGGCGAGAATGACGCCGCGGTGCTCGAGCTCCGGACCGCCTTTACGGCGTTCGAGGACGTCGGCGCGACCACCGCGGCGGAGTCGGTCAGCGATCTGTTGGCGGAGCTCTCCGTCTCCGCGGACGCTCCCGAGCGAGTTCGTCGCGCGTTCATGTTCACCGACATCGTCGGGTCGACCGACCTCGTCAGCGTGATCGGAGACGAGGCGTGGGAGAACCTCCTCTCGTGGCACGACCAGACGCTACGGTCGTCGTTCGCATCGCACGGCGGAGAGGTCGCACATCACACGGGAGACGGGTTCTTCGCCGCGTTTCCGGATGCCGATTCTGCGCTCACCGCGGCGGTCGCGGTGCAACGCGTGCTGATGGAGCACCGGAAGGAGCACGGCTTCGCTCTCACCGTCCGGATCGGGGTGCACGTGGCGGAAGCCACCCGGCGCGGCCGCGACTACAGCGGCGCGGAGGTTCACAAGGCCGCGCGCGTGGCCGCGGCTTCGCAGGCCGAGGAGATCTTGGCGACGCACGAGACACTCGATGCCGCGACCGGATCGTTCCGGACGTCGGAGCCACGAACGATCTCGGCGAAGGGGATCCGGGAGCCGGTCTCCGTCGCCACCGTCGCATGGCGTCCGTGAACGAGGAGGAGTTCCTCCAACCGACCGAGAGCGTCACCTGAGCGGTATCGTGCCGGTCCAATCAGAAGGAGGAGAGATGAGCGACAAGGACCTGATGTTGATCCTCGCGGCGTCGTACGAGAGCGTTCCCGCCGCGGAAGCCGACTACGAGGCCGTCAAGGCGTTGTACTCCGCAGCCGGTGTCGGACATGACTTCGACGCCGCGGTCCTCGAGCGCGGGGCCGACGGCAAGGTGAAGGTCGTGGACAAGCATGAGCAGCAGACACGTCACACCGCGTGGAAGGGTCTCGCCGTCGGAGCGCTGGCCGCGATCCTGCCGGGGATCGGCCTCGGCGTCGCCGCGGCGGTCGGCGCGGGGATCGGAGCCATCACCGGGCACTTCAAAGGCGGGATGAGCAACGACGATCTCAAGAAGCTCGGCGAGGTTCTCGACGAGGGCCAAGCCGGCCTGCTCGTGCTCTACAAGACGAACATGGCCGACCAGGTGGCGGCCAACATCAAGGCGCAGAACCATTACATCTCCCGGCAGATCGACGCGGACGCCGACGCGCTCGCGGAGCAGCTGAAGGCGGCCGACGGAACGAGCTGACCCTCGAGCCGCGTCGGTTCGCGGATCGATGCATCGGGAAAGGTCCGTCCGGCCGAGGAGGGATCGATGGGCACGCTCATCGGAACGTTCGAGATCACCTCGATGGGAGAGGACACCCTCCGTGAGCTCGGGGGCTCGGCGAAGCTGACGCACGCGAACGGGACGCAGCACTTCTCCGGCGGCATCGAAGGCGACGGCTCCGTGGACTGGTTGATGTGCTACGTCGACGGGGGCGGGGCGAGCTACGTCGGGCTCCAGCGGATCGAGGGCTCCGTCGACGGCAGGAAAGGGACCTTCGTGATCGAGGCCGTCGGACGCTTCGACGGCGGAGCCTCCCGCGGTTCTTGGGCCGTGATCGAGGGCTCGGGAACCGGCGAGCTCGAGGGCATCACGGGAGAGGGTCGCTTCGAGGCTCCCGGTGGCCCGAACGCGACCTACTCACTGGAGTACCGCCTGCCGTAACGGGTTGGCCCCCGTACGCTGGAGGTCGTGACGGGCTCTTTTCGGCGGACCTTCGCGTCCCTCCGCGTCCGGAACTTCCGGTTGTTCATCGGCGGCCAGCTGGTCTCCGGCATCGGAACGTGGATGCAGTGGGTCGCCTCGCCGCTCCTCGTCCTCCACCTCACCGGGAGCGGCACGGCGCTCGGTTTCGATACCGCGCTGACGTTCCTGCCGATCCTGCTCTTCGGCGCCTGGGGTGGTGTCCTCGCCGATCGATTCGACAACCGGAAGCTCCAGATCCTCACCCAGGCGGGGTACGGCATCGTCGCGCTCGCACTGTGGATCCTCGTCGTCACCGGCGCGGTCGAGGTCTGGATGGTCTTCGCGCTGTCGTTCGCTTCCGGTCTCGTGAGCGCGATCGACATGCCGGCGCGTCAAAGCTTCTACCTCGAGCTCGTCGGGCCGGAGGAGCTCACGAACGCGATGAGCCTCAACACGGCCACCTTCACGGGAACGCGGATCGTGGGCGCCGCCGCAGCCGGAGGAATCATCGCGGCCTTCGGGCTCGCTCCGGCGTTCCTGATCAACGCGATCTCCTACCTATTCGTCGTGGCGGCGCTGGCGGCCATGCGGCCGAGGGAGCTCGTTCCTCGCGATCGTGTTCCGCGCGCGAAAGGCCAGATCCGGGAGGGCGTTCGCTACGCGTGGCGCAGGAGAGAGCTCCGCATCCCGCTTCTGGTGATGCTCTTCGTGTTCACCTTCGCGTTCAACTTCACCGTGCTGTTGCCGCTGCTCGCGGAGCGGACCTTCGGCGGGAACGCCGGTACGTACGGGGTGATGCTCGCGCTGTTCGGCGTCGGCTCCCTCTCCGGAGCGCTGTTCATGGCCGGTCGCTCCTCCCGCCCGGCGATCGCGCGGCTCGCGGCGCTCGGCATCGCGTTGGGCGTTCTCGGCATCCTCGTGGCCCTGGCTCCGACGCTCCTCGTCGCGAACCTGCTGATCATCCCCCTCGGCGCGGTCGGCATCGGTTTCGCGATCACGGGGAACTCGACGCTGCAGCTGTTGTCCAGCTCCGAGCTCCGCGGCCGGGTGATGGCGCTCTACACCGTCGTGTTCCTGGGCAGCACCCCGATCGGCGGCACCCTCGCCGGATGGATCGGTCAGCATCTCGGCCCCCGGGTGGGTCTCGCCGGCGGAGGCGTGATCGCGATCCTCTCCGGTCTCGCTGCACTTCCGACGCTGAAGGAGCTCCGAACGCCCGAGCCGGCGGTGTCCGAGGCGCAGGTCCCTTGACAGGAGGCGGACTCCCTGTCGGCGTAGCGCTCCGCGGCGGGGTCAGGTTCACCCCCCACCGGGCCGATGTTAGGGAGAGAAACCAGACCGGAGCGGAGCCGTGATCGGACCCAACTTCCCGGCCGTGCTCGACCTCGCCCAGCGGCGGGACGAGCGGGCGCTGGAAGTTCTCTACCGCGACCTGGCGCCCGTCGTGCTCGGATATCTCCGCGCCCAGGGGGCCGCGGAGCCCGAGGACGTCGCGTCGGAGGTCTTCATCTCGCTCGTCCGCGGCCTGGCGTCGTTCGAAGGTGACGAGCGCGCCTTCCGCTCGTGGGCGTTCACGATCGCGCACCATCGGATGGTGGACGAGCGTCGCCGGACGGGTCGCCGCTCCGAGGAGTCGATGGAGCTCCCACGCCTCGCGCTCGTTGCCGGCGGTTCCGGAACCGTCGAGGAAGAGGTCCTCGACAGGCTCGGAGGAACGCAGGCGCTCGCGATCCTCGACTCCCTCACGGAAGACCAGCGTGCCGTGGTGCTGCTGCGGATCCTGATGGACCTCTCGGTCGCCGAAGTCGCCTCGATCCTGGACAAGCGCGAGGGCGCCGTGAAGACCCTCCAGCGACGGGCGCTCGCGCGCCTGGCCACCTCCGTCTCGCCGGAGCCCGTTTCCTGATGGCCGGAAGGAGCGATTACGAGGACGTGGAGCGCCAACTCACGCCCGAGCTCGTGGACGCCATCCTCGACGGCGAGACGCCGACGGGGAACCCGGCCGCCGAGCGTCTCGCCGCGATCCTTTCGGATCTCCGATCCGAGCTGCTGATCGATCCGGCCGACGACGTCGTTCATCGTCACCTCGACGCCATGACGGCCGCGATGGCCGGGGGACAGGAAGGTGGGATCGCGCTCGAGCGGAAGCTCGATGAGGCGGGAAATGCCGCCGCCGGGTTCGAGCTCTCGCGGAAGGTGCCGACAACGCTGGAGCGGAAGGGTTCGATCGAGCCCGCGTCCTCCGGCAACGTGACGAAGCTGGAGCGCAAGTCGTCTCGCTCGGTCCCCGCCCGACGCCGGCTCGTCGGCGCGGCCGCCGCGGATGATCTGGCGGATCAAGACGCCGCCCCCACCGCGGCCAGCTTGTCGGTGGCCCGGTTGTGCAGCGCCATGTGCCCGCGCTGGATCCCCTCGGTGGCCAGGGCCCGCAGCGCCGCCAGGTTGGACGCCAGTCCCACGCAGCCGATCACCATCCCCAGCTCGCGGGCCGAGGCGACGTCCAGGATCCGCAGCGCCAGGCGCGCGCCCCGGTGCACCTGCAACGTGCCCCCGACGGTGCCCACGGCCATCGGCATCGCCA
>JBJMLP010000252.1:0-3612 GCA_045805245.1 Actinomycetota bacterium
CGGTACGTCCTGGCGGAAGCCGAACGCGAACCGGCGCCGATCACGAGCGCCGCGCCGATGCAGAAGGCGAAATAGCCGAACGCCGCCGGCCATCCGAGGAGCACCGCTGCCGCCGCGCCCGGAAATCCGACGACGGAGAGGGTGTGCCCGGCGAACGTCTCCCGCCGCAGCACCATGAACCAGCCCATCGCGCCGGCCACCACGGCGACGATCGCACCCGCCCGGAACGCGTTCACCATGAATGGGTAGGCGAACACTTGCCGGAGCGCATTCACCATCGCGACGTCCTCATTCGTGCCGATCGCTGTGAACGGCCGGAGCCTCCGGGCCGCCGACAACGACCATCCGGCCGTCGGAGGCGCGGAGCACCTCTACCGGAGCTCCGTAGAGCTTGCTGAGCGTCTCGGTCGTGATGACCTCGTGCGGCGTTCCGGAGATCGCGCGCCCGCCGGCGACGTACACGACCTGGTCGAGGTACGGCAGGATCGGGTTCACGTCGTGCGCGACCATCACGACGGTCACGCCGCGGTCGCGACAGATCCGCTGCACGAGAGCCGCGACGGCGCCCTGGTTCGCGAGGTCGAGGTTGTCGAGCGGCTCGTCGAGCAGGAGGAGCTCCGGCCCGCGCACGAGCGCCTGCGCGATCACGAGCCGCTGCTGTTCGCCACCGGACAGCTCCCCGACGGGACGGTTCGCGTATCCGGACGCTCCGACCAGCGCGAGGACGTCTCGGACGGCGGCACGCGCGGCTCCCGAGCGTCGTCCGGGCACCGGAAGTCCCCATCGCGTGCCGTCGAGACCGAGGCGCACGATGTCGACGCCGCGGATCCGGACCGTGCGGTCGTACGTCTGGCGCTGCGGAACGTATCCAATGCGACTCCGTGCGCGACCCGCCGGCTGCCCGAGCACCATCGCGCGCCCGGCGGAGACGCGCTGCAGCCCGAGCAGCACCTTCAGCAACGTCGACTTGCCCACGCCGTTCGGTCCGAGGATCGCGGCGAACGCACCCTCGGGGATGTCGAGGTCGACGCCGCTCCAGAGCACGCGGTCGCCGAAGCGGACCTCCACGCCGTGGGTGTGGATGGCCGGCGGGCGGAAATTGCCGACGGCTTCGTCGACCTCGTCCGGCTCGATCGCGCGACGCGTCGGGTGTTCGTCCATCAGCTCGCCGTCCCGGTGCCTGCCCCAGTTCCTGCTTCAGTTCCTGCTCCAGTTCCTGCTCCAGTTCCTGCTCCGCGTGCGAGCGCGGTCTCCAGCGAGCGGAGCTGGTTCACCTGCCACGCCTGGAACGTCGCCCCCTCGGGAACGAGCGTCTCCGTGATCGTCGTCACCGGGATGCCGACGCGCTGCGCCGCCTGGATCTGTTGCTGGACGTCGGGCGTCGCGTTCTGGCGGTTGTAGACGTAGACCTTGATCTGGTGCGAGGCGATCTGCTGGTCGATCGTCGCTTTGTCGGCGGCCGTCGGGTCGGTCCCCTCGCTGACGGCGGTGAGGAACGCGGGCGGGGTGATGAGCTTGAGCCCGAGCGCCGGTGCGAGCTCCGCGAAGATGCTCTCGGAGGCGCCGACAGGCGCCCCGGCGTACTTCGACCTGATCTCGTCGATCAGCCGCCGGTACTCGGCGAGCCCGTCGTTCTCGAAGCTATTGCGGAGCTGGTCGAACGCGTTCGCGTCGCCAGGGTCGAGCTTCTTGTATTCGGTCGTGATGGCGTCGATCACCTGCTGGACCGAGGCGGGGGAGTACCACTGATGTGGGTTCCCGCCGACCGGAACGCCGACGAGGTTCCCCACGTTCAAGACTCTCCGCCCCTTCGTCGGATTTGAGTCGATGAGGCGCTGCACCCACGGGTCGTAACCGATCCCGTTCTCGATCACGTAGCCGGCGGTGGCGATGTTGCGCGCATCGGCCGTGGTGGGCTCGTAGTCGTGCGGGTCCGCGTTCGGGTTCGTGATGATGCTCGTGACGGTGACGTGATCGCCGCCGAGCTGGGACGCGATGCTCCCCCAGAAATCCTCCGCCGCGACGACGGTCGGCTTGTCGCCGAGCGTTCGGGGCGTCGCCCCGGAGGAGCAGGCGGTCGCCAGGAGCGCCGCCACCACCGCAAGGCCGGCGAGGAGACGCGGTGCGCGGGACATCGTGCGGGAGCCTTCCGTCCGGAACGTGCCGCGAAGTGTAAATGAGAGCCGTTCTCATTGTCAACAGAGGCACGCGCGGCCTTTCCGTGGGCCTGATTCTCAGCGATTCCCACTCCTGATAGAGTCGACCGCGATGGAGAGCGACCTGCACGTCGAGATCGCGGCGCGGCTGAAGCGCGATGGACAGCGGTACACCAAGAACCGGCGCACGCTCGTGGAGATCCTCCGGAAGGCGAAACAGCCGCAGGCGATCCCGGACATCCTGCGCGGCAAACGAGGTCTGCCGCAGAGTTCCGTTTACCGGAATCTGACGGTGCTGGAGCG
The DNA here is from genome assembly GCA_045805245.1 of Actinomycetota bacterium. Classification (GTDB taxonomy): domain Bacteria; phylum Actinomycetota; class UBA4738; order UBA4738; family JBJMLN01; genus JBJMLN01. The sequence continues at coordinate 2,460 of JBJMLP010000252.1, forward strand.
TTCCCACGTGGTGCGCCGCGTGATCACCGGCGAGGACTTCGCGCACTTCGAGCTCGTGGAGGACCTCACCGAGCACCACCACCACCTCGTCTGTTCCAACTGCGGCAGGGTCGAGGACGTCCAGATCTCCCCGGCGCTGGAACGGAGCATGGAGCGCGCGTTGGACGCGGTTGCGGATCAGGCCGGGTTCACGACCGTGAGCCACCGGCTCGACCTGGTCGGAACCTGCCGCAACTGCGCGTAGCGCGGATCTTCAGCCGTCGAGCCCGGGAAACGGCTCCTCGAGCGACGACAGGACGTGCTGCGCTCCCGCTTCGCGGAGGTCCTCGACGGAGTACTTGCCGCTCGCGACGCCGACGGCCGGGACATCGGCGGCATGCGCCGCCTCCACGTCGTTGGGCGTGTCGCCGACGATCACGATGTCGCCCCGGCCGAGCGGGTCGTCGTGGAGCTGCGACGCGCGCTCGATCGCGATGTCGATCAGCTTGGCCCGATCGCGACTGTCCGATCCGTAGCCGCCGAACACGAAGAACCGGTTGAGGTTCGCGGGAGTGAGCTTGGTGCGCGCCGCGCCCTCCATCGCGCCGGAGACGATGCCGAGCGTGACGCCGGCCTCGGACAGGCGCCGAAGCGTCTCCACCGCGCCGGGGAGCACGCGGTATCCGGGAGAGATCCAGATGTCGTCGGCGAGATGGAGGAGATACCGCTCGTAGATCCTCCCCATCTCCTCTTTGGAGGGGTTGCGCCCGAGCGCCGCGCGGAAGGTCTTCTCACCGACCTCGGGATCGGTCTCTCCCGCCGAGGTGTGCTTTCCGATGTCGGCGGGGATGCCGTACAGCCGCTCGAACGCGTAGCGCCAGCTCCGCGCGCCGGAGCCTCCCGTGTGCACGAGCGTCTCGTCGATGTCGAACAGCGCGACCACGGGGAGGCTCATCCGACCGAGTCTAGATTTTGGCTCCCGCCCTGCGAGGTCAAACTCCGGAGGTCTCGCTCGGCCGAGCCCATCCGACGGTGCTGGAACTTCGCGTTGACCCTTTCCGGGTCGGCTCGCTATCCTCTTAGCACTCCCCCCGCAGGAGTGCTAAAGAGCCAAGGAGGCAGGAGATGGGCAAGCAGAGCCTGAAGCCGCTGGAGGACCGGATCGTGGTCAAGC
>JBJMLP010000253.1:0-8881 GCA_045805245.1 Actinomycetota bacterium
CCGGTGTTGTGAAGTGGTTCAGCTCCGAGAAGGGGTACGGCTTCATCTCCCAGGAGGGCGGTCCTGACGTGTTCGTGCACTTCAGCGCCATCCAGGGGGAGGGCTATCGCAACCTCGAGGAGGGCCAGACCGTCGAGTTCGAGGTGACGACGGGCGCGAAGGGCCCCCAGGCGGCGAACGTCCGCCCGACGGGGTAAGCGAGAACCACGAGCAAACGGAAAGGGCCCGCTTCGGCGGGCCCTTCTCTTTATGGCTGTTCTCGCGTCGGGAGCGTTAGCGGCGCCGGCCTCCGCCGCGTCCGCCGAAGTTCTGGTTCCTCGGCCGCCGCTCGTAGCGCTGGTCGGGCGCCTCCTGGCGCGGGAGCCTGACCTTCAGCGGGGCGATGCCGGTCCGTTCCACGTGGACCACGATGTGATCCGGCGCCTGGGTCCGCTCGATCTCGCGGTAGCCGTTCGCCAGCAGGTGCTTGAGCCTCGCCGCCGCCGTCTTCCGGAGCTTGTCCGTGCCCGGAACCTTGACGTACAGCCGCTCGTACAGGACCTCTCGGTGATCACCCATGGAGGAGGGAGCCTAGCAGGCGCTCCGCGTCAGTTGGCGGCCGAACGGGCGCCGCCCTGCGGCTACAGGCAGGCACGGACAGGTCCGATACCGCAGGAAGCAATGGGATTCTCTCCCGCCTCCGACAGGGGCAGCTCGGAACGGAGGTTCCGGCTCGGCCTCCTCATCGCGCTGGCTGCCGTTGGCATCGCCACGGTCGCCGCCATCCTGCGCGGCATCGGTGAGATGCCGGTGTTGTCGAAGGTCGCGCTCGGCGCGCTCTACGCGGGTCTCGGCGCGGTGTTGTTCGCCGCCGTTCCGACGTTCCGCCGGCAGCGTCGCCGGCTCTCCGACGCGGAGGCGCAGTACCGCAGCCTGGTCGAGAAGGTTCCCGTCGTCGTCTACATGGACGCGGTCGACGACATCAGCAGCCCGCAGTACGTCAGCCCGCGGTATCAGGAGCTCCTCGGGTATACGCCGGCGGAGCGCCTGGCCGATCCGGAGCTGTGGGCGCGTTGCCTCCACCCTTCCGACGGGGAGTGGGTTCTCGCCGAGCTTCGTCGCGTGAGCACCACGATGGAGCCGTGGCATTGCGAGTACCGCCTGATCGCGAAGGACGGTTCGACCGTCTGGGTGCGCGACGAGGCGACGATCGTCCACGACGACGAGGGGCACTCGCTGTTCTGGCAGGGAGTGCTGGTCGATATCACTCCGGCGAAGACGGCGGAGGCGGCTCTCCTTCGCAAGGAGGCGATCCTCGACGCGGCCGCGTTCACCGCCGACCGTCTCCTCCGCGCGGAGGACTGGCGAGATTGCGTGCACGAGGTCCTTGGTCGTGTCGGAAAGGCGACCGACGCGAGCCGCGTGTACATCTTCGAGAATCATTCCGGCCCCGACGGCGAGCTCTTGATGAGCGGCAGGTACGAATGGGTCGCGGACGGCATCTCCACGACGATCGCGGACGAGGGGAACCAGAACTGGCCGTACGCGCAGGGCTACGAGGCGTGGCCGGAGACCCTCGGCACGGGGCAGGTCGTCTGCGGTCTTCCGGAGGACTTCGGCGGCGAACAGGCCGCCGACTTCGCGGAGGAGGGCATCCTCTCCGCCGCGATCGTGCCGATCTTCGCGGGCGATGAATGGTGGGGCTACATCGGATTCGACGACTGTGTCGCGCCGAGGGAATGGTCTCCCTCCGAGATCGACGCGCTGACGGTCGCGGCCGGAGCGCTCGGCTCCGCGATCGGACGTCATCGGGCGGAAGAGGCCCGGCGCGACGCCGACGTGCGCTACCGCGCGCTCGTGGAGCAGATCCCCGCGATCGTCTACATCGACGTCGTCGACGAGTCGATGTCGACCTCCTACGTCTCTCCTCAGATCAACAGCCTGCTCGGGGTGACGCCCGAGGAGTACATCGCCGACCCCGACTGCTGGTACAAGCACCTGCACCCCGAGGACAAGGAACGGGCCCTCGCGGAGTACCTGCGGGGAAGAGACGCCGGGGAGTCCTTCACCTTCGAGTACCGACTCGTCTCGAACGCAGGGAGCGTGGTCTGGTTCCGCGACTCCGCCGTGGTCGTTCGAAACGAGGACGGAACCCCCTCGTTCGTCCACGGGGTCATGCTCGACATCACCGAGCGCAAGAAGGCCGAGGAGCAGGTCGCCTTCCTCGCCTACCACGACAAGCTCACCGGGCTTCCGAACCGGGCGATGTTCGAAGAGCTCTTGGACCTCGCCATGGCGAGGGCTCGTCGCCACGAGCTCTCCGTAGCCGTCGTCTACGCCGACCTCGACAACTTCAAGCTCGTGAACGACTCCCTCGGCCACGAGGCCGGAGACGAGCTGCTCCGCCAGCTCGCCGACCGCCTCCGGGAGGCGACGAGGGACACCGATCTCGTCGCGAGACAGGGTGGAGATGAGTTCCTGCTGCTGCTCGCGGATCTGGAGCGGGACGTCGTCGGGCCGGCCTCCGATCCGACGGACGGCGCGATGCTGATCGCGGAGACGGTTGCGAACCGCATCCACGACTCCCTCCGGCATCCGTTCATCCTGAATGGTGTGGAGTGCTACGCGAGCGTCTCGCTCGGTATCTCGCTCTTCCCGCAAGACTCGGCGGACCTCCGCGGCGTCCTGAAGAACGCGGACACCGCGATGTATCAGAGCAAGACGATGGGCCCCGGCGGCTACGTCCTCTACTCCGAGGACACCGGCGACCCGATGTCGCGCCTGTCCTTCTCCACCCGCCTCCGCAAGGCCGTCGAGAGTCGCAACTGGATCCTGCACTATCAGCCGGTCGTCAACCTCACGAACGGCGACATGGTCGGCGTGGAGGCCCTCCTCCGCTGGCAGGACCCGAACGGTGGATTGATCCCGCCCGGAGAGTTCATCCCGCTCGCCGAGGAGATGGGGCTCATCGAGGTCATCGGCGACTGGGTGATCGAGGAGCTCTGCCGCCAGGACGCGGAATGGCGCCGCGACGGGCTCTCGCTCGAGATGAACTTCAACCTCTCTCCGCGCCAGCTCTGGCAGCCCGAGGTCGTGGAGAAGGTGATGCGCCCCGTCGAGGCGTTCGGCGCGGACCCGACGAACCTGGTTCTCGAGATCACGGAGTCGACCGCGATGACGGATCCGGAGCGCACGCAGCGGCTCCTGTGGGAGTTCCACGCGAAGGGCTTCCGCGTGGCGCTCGACGACTTCGGCACCGGCTACTCCTCGCTCTCGCGGTTGAAGCACCTGCCCGTGGACATCCTCAAGATCGATCGTTCGTTCGTCCGAGACGTCGCCGCCGATCCGGAGGCGGGGAGCATGGTTCGAGCGATCATCCAGCTCGCGGCCGGGCTCGGCATGACCCCGCTCGCGGAGGGCGTCGAGACCGAGCAGGAGTGGCGGTTCCTCGCCGATCACGGATGCCGGCTCGGCCAGGGCTATCACTTCAGCCGGCCGGTACCGGCATCGGAGATCAGCGCGCAGTACCACCGCTCCGGCCTCCGGCTCGTTGCCGGTGGCGCCTGAGCCCGAACCGGCGACACGTTCGAGCGCTGCCGCACGACCGCGGAGCGCGACCCGAATCCCTCGGAAGTGCCGCTTCAGGCGGATGTGGGTAGGTTCTCCCCAGGCGCAGGTCCAGGGTGAGGCCGGCGCCCGAAAGGAGTCCGCATGAATCCAGTTCTCCGCAGGTACATCGCCGTGCCTGCTTTCCTGCTCCTGCTGCTCGGGGCCGCTTGCTCCAGCAGCAACGACGACTCGAACGGCTCGTCGTCCGGCTCGACCGGATCGAGCAGCTCGTCGACGGGGAGCTCCGGCTCGGCCAGCGGCGCCGTCGGCGCGACGGAGAAGGACTTCGCCATCACGCTCGACTCGTCGTCTGCGAATGCCGGCTCGGTGAGCTTCGACATCCAGAATCAGGGACCGTCGACGCACGAGTTCGTGGTCTTCAAGACCGACCTCGCGCCCGATGCGCTCCCGACGACCGACAAGGGAACCGTGGACGAGGAGGCAAAGGGTCTCGAGCACATCGACGAGGTCGAGGACATCGCGGCGGGGTCGACGCAGACGTTGACGACGAAGCTCGATCCGGGCAGCTACGTCGTGATCTGCAACCTGCCGGGGCACTACCAGCAGGGGATGCACGCTCCACTGACCGTCTCGTAGCGAACCTCGAGCGGCTGCGGCCGCCCGCGTAGTCGATCGCGAGCTAGAACTTGCGTCGCGCGGGCGGCCGCAGGCTCGAGCGGCGTCCGCCCTTGGCGCCGGAGAACACGACCCGCGGAGGCGAAACCTTCATCCCCTCCTCCTCGAACTCCTGGTTGAGATCGAGGCGCGCGGCCATCCGACTGACGTCTCCCTGCTGATCGGCGGTCACGAGCGTCACGCCGGTGCCGCTCCTCCCCGCTCGCGCGGTGCGGCCGACCCGGTGGACGTAGCCCTTGTCGTCGGCCGGCGGATCGAAGTTGATCACGTGAGTGATGCGGTCGAGGTCGAGACCACGCGCCGCCACGTCCGTCGCGATCAAGGTGTCGACCTTCCCGGATTCGAAGCGTTCCAACGCGCGCTCCCGCGCTGCCTGCGAGAGGTCACCGTGCATCGCGACCGCGCGGATCCCCTTCGCCTTCAGCTTGTCGGCGAGGCGATCCGCCCCGCGCTTCGTCCGGACGAACACCAGCGCGAGCCCGCGGTCCTTCTGGAGGAGCTCCACGAGCGCCTCCACCTTTCCGTGCGCGGAGACGGGGATGAAGCGATGGTCGACCTCGAGGACCGTCTTCGATTCGCTCTCCACCTCGAAACGCTTCGCGTCCGTCGTGTAGGCATCCGCGATGCGACCGGCGTCACCGTCGAGGGTCGCGGAAAAGAACATCGTCTGGCGCTTCTTCGGAAGGCGCCGGACGATGCGGTCCACTTGCGGCTGGAACCCCATGTCGAGCATCCGGTCGGCCTCGTCGAGGACCAGGATCCGAACGTGGCTCAGGTCGACGAGCCGGCGTTGCGCGAGATCCTCGAGGCGCCCGGGCGTCGCGATCAGGATCTGGGCCTTCGGAACGGCCTTGCCCTGCTCCCCGATGCTGACGCCGCCGTACGCGAGCGCGACGCGCAGTCCTCTCGCGCGCGCGATGTCCTCGATGTCCTCCGCGACCTGCGAGGCGAGCTCACGCGTCGGAACGAGGACGAGAGCGGCCGGCTTGGCGTCCTCGGGCACGATGCGCTGCACGATGGGGATCGCGAATCCGAGCGTCTTGCCGGAGCCGGTCTGCGACTTCGCGAGCACGTCGTGGCCCGCCATCGCGTCGGGCAGCACGAGCGACTGGATCGCGAACGGCATCAGGATGTCGCGGTTCGCGAGGGCGTCGACCACGGCCGTGGATACGCCGAGGTCGGGAAAGGTGGGCTGGGTCATTATGTTCTCCTTCGCGCGGAACGCCGCGCGTCGATCGTCGAGGAGGCTCTATCTCCTGAACGACGCGCCTGCGCGAAGGGGAACTGGAGGGAGAACCTCACGGGCCGGTGCGTCACCGGCCTTATCGCTCATCCTACCAGCGGTTCCTCGCGGTTCCGCGAGGGTCCGAAGCGAGGCGAAGAGCTACCGGAGCACGGACCGGACGCGATCGGCGATCTTGGACGCCGAGATGCCCGCCCAGTCGCGGAGCTCCTGTGCAGATCCCGATCCCGGCATCTGCGTGACCGCGATCTTCAGGACCCGCGTAGAGAGCTCTGCGGCGTCGGCCGCGAGCGCGGAAAGGACCGCGTCTCCGAGGCCGCCCTCGATCCAGTGATCCTCGACGACGACGATGAGCTCGGTCTCTCGGGCGGCCTTCCGGAGGGTCTCCGCGTCGATCGGCTTCACCGAGTACGCGTCGATCACGCGAGTCGCGATGCCGTCCGAGGCGAGCGTCTCCGAGGCCGTCAGCGACTCGAAGAGTGTGATGCCCGCGCCGATCAACGTGACGCGGTCATCCGAGCCTGCGCGATGCGTCTTGCTGCCGCCGATCGGGAATTCCTCCGTGGAGTCGTAGAGCTTCGGCGTCGACTCGCGCGTGCTGCGGAGGTAGGAGATGCCGTCGAGCTCCGCCATCGCGCCAGTGAGCTTCGCGGTCGAGTTGCCGTCCGCCGGATACAGGACGGTGGAGCCGTGGACCGCCCGCATCATCGCCAGGTCTTCGAGGGCCATCTGCGACGGACCATCCTCTCCGATGGAGACGCCCGCGTGCGAGCCGTTCAGCCGGAGATCCGCTCGGCTCACGGCCGCCATGCGGATGAAGTCGTACGCCCGCGTCAGGAACGCTCCGAACGTCGCCGCGAAGGGAACCCTCCCGAGCGCCTGGAGGCCGACCGCGGCCCCGAGCAATCCCTGCTCTCCGATGTACATCTCGATGAAGCGCTCGGGCGCGACCTTCTGGAACTCCTCCGTGTGCGTGGAGTTGCCGACCTCTCCGTCGAGGGCCACGACGCGTTGATCCGCGGCCAGGGCCGCGAGGGCCTCTCCGAAGGCCTTCCGGGTCGCCACCTTGTCGTCGTAGGTCGGCAGCTCGATCTCCGGCCGCGATGTCGTGGAGGAGCCGATGAAGGACTCCGGCTTGGGCGGCGTGATCGTGATGTTCCGCTCACCACCGAGCTCCGCGATCGCCTTTCCCGCCTCCTCCTCGGAGAGCGCCTTGCCGTGCCAGCCCTCCTTGTCGGCGAGGAACGAGACGCCGTGGCCCTTGACCGTGCGCGCAACGATCAGCGTCGGACCGTCCGTGTGGTCCTCGGCCTCGCGGTACGCGCGATCGATCTCCTCCACGTCATGGCCGTCGATCTCGATCGCGTGCCAACCGAACGCCTCGGCGCGGGCGACGTAGCGGGCGCCGTCCCATTGCAGCATCGTGGGGCCGCGCTGACCCAAACGGTTCATGTCGAGGATCCCGATCAGGTTCGCGACGCCGTGGAACGAAGCGTTCGCCATCGTCTCCCAGATCGAGCCTTCGACGAACTCGGAGTCGCCCATGAGCGTCCAGACCCGCGCGGGAGAGCCGTCGAGCTTCATCGCGAGCGCCTCGCCGAATCCGATCGGCATCCCCTGGCCGAGCGAGCCCGTCGCGACGTCCACCCAGGGGATCTCGGGAAGCGGCACGGGATGTCCCTGCACCGGACTTCCGAACCTCCGGAACGACAGGAGTTGCTGGTCGTCGATCGCTCCGATCGCCTTCAGCACCGAGTACATCAACGGCGAGGCGTGACCCTTGGAGAGGATGAAGTGGTCGTTCCCGGGCGCCTGTGGATCTCCGACGTCAAGCCGCAGATGATCGGAGTACAGGACGGCGAGCAGATGCGCCGCCGACATCGACGACGTCGGATGTCCGGAGGCCGCCGCCGTGGAGGCGCGGATGCTGTCGACGCAGAGCTGTGCCGCGAGTTCGTTCCAGTCAGAGGGAGTGGTCATGCGTTGGTCGCCTCCAGGAGTGCCGCTCGTTGGAAGTTGTACCCACGAGCGAGCCTAGCGCACCCCAAGCGGAAGGGATGAGGACGTCGGGCGCAGCCGGGCGGGGCGCGGACCGGGGCGCCTATCGGGCCGCGGAGGACACGTCGTCGTCGGCATCGGAGCGCTTGCCGGCGCGCTCCCGCAGATACCGCTCCCGCACGTCGGCGGCGTCGAGAGGCCGCGAGAACAGGTATCCCTGCGCGAGCGCGCATCCGTGCGCGGACAGGAACTCGAGCTGCTTCTGTGTCTCGATCCCCTCCGCGAGCGGGATCATCCCGAGCCCGTGCGCGAGACGGGTGATGGCGGTGACGATGCTCGCCGCGTGATGATCCTGCGGCAGGTCGTGCACGAACGAACGATCGATCTTCAGGATGTCGACGGGCAGATGCTTCAAGCGGGAGAGAGACGAGTAGCCGGTTCCGAAGTCGTCGATCGCGACCCGCAGCCCTCGCGCGTGGAGATCCCAGAGGATCCGCTGCACGCGCTCCGGATCCGTCATCGCGGCCGACTCCGTCACCTCGACGACGAGATCCTGCGGTGCGGCTCCGGTCGCGTCCACGTGCGAGATCACCCGCTGTCCGATGTCCGCCTGCCACAGCTGCCGCGGAGAGAGGTTGAAGCTGACGTCGATCTTCATGCCGTCCGCTCTCCAGACCTGCATCTGGCGGCAGAGCTCCTCGATCACCCAGTCGCCGATGACCTCGATCAGTCCCATCTCCTCGGCGAGCGGGATGAACTCTCCGGGCGGGATCAATCCCCCGTTCGGGTCCTGCCAACGCAGGAGCGCCTCCACACCGACCATGTCGCCGCGGAGCACGTCCACCACCGGCTGGTACTGCAGCACCCAGTGCTCCCGCTCCACCGCGCGACGCAGCCGGGTGGCGAACGAGAGCCTCGTGAGCGAGTCGACGGTGTCGCTCGAGAAGACGACCGCGCCGCCGGGCCCGGCCTTCTTGCTCTGGTACATCGCGGTGTCCGCGTTCTTCAACAGACCGTTCGCGTCGAGCGCGTCCTGAGGAAAGAGCGAGATGCCGACCGAGGCGGAGACGTAGAACTCGTTGCCCGCGAGGACGAAGGGCGCCTGCAGCGACTCGTGCACGCGGTTGGCGACGGCCTCCGCCGCCGCACGCGGATCCTCGAAGACGTCCTCGCTGATCGTCGTGCTGTCCCGCTCCAGATCCGCGAGCAGCAGCAGGAACTCATCTCCACCCTGTCTCGCGACGAGATCGGTGTCCCTCGTCGCCTCCCGGAGACGATCGGCGAGCTGGCGGAGCAGCTCGTCTCCGGCCTCGTGGCCGAGGGAGTCGTTCACGAGCTTGAAGTTGTCGAGGTCGGCGTAGACGACGGCTACGGAGAGCTCGTGGCGACGAGCCCTCGCCATGGCGAGGTCCAAGA
>JBJMLP010000254.1:0-4259 GCA_045805245.1 Actinomycetota bacterium
CCCGGGCTTGAGGTCGGCCACGAGTCGCGGCCGGGGACCTCCGGCAGCCGTTCCCGCCAGCGCCAGAACGATCGCGGCGACGAGGATGACGATGAGGCGCCGGGTCATGCCGACAAGTGTGAAGCGTCGCGCTCGCCGTCACTACCGGTATATGCCTCAATCTGCCTGGTCACATCCGGCAACCGGACCGTCCGGCGATGCTCTTGAGGGCTGCAGCCTCCAGGTCGCCCGTGGGAGACCGGAGGCTGAACCATTCAACGAACAGTCGACATAAACTGAGCGCTGAGCCGACCTGGCTCGATCGGGGAGGGAGTCGGCAGATGGCGAGGTTCTCGTTCCGTCCAGCGTTGGATCTCCGAGGCCGGAAGTTCAAGGGCCTCCGCGGGTTCGTGGGCAAGCCGCTCCATCCGCCGCTCACGGACATCCCGATCGGCGCCTACGTGATCGCGCCGCTCCTCGACGTCATCGCGTTCCTGTGGAAGAGCAACGAGCACGCGATGGCGTTCCACCGCGCTGCCGGATACGTCCTGCTCGTCGGCGGGATCGTCTCGGTCGCGACGGCCATCACCGGGTATGCGGACTGGCTGGATACGAAGAAGGGAACGCAGATCCGGCGGATGGCGAACTCCCACGCGTGGACGATGATCACGCTGACGGTCGTCGTCATCGTCGATCTCATCCTGCGCTTCGCGGGCGGGTTCGATCACCCGAGCGTGCTCCTCGCGCTGCTCGGCATCGTGATCTTCCTGCTCGCCGTGATCGGAGGAACGCTCGGCGGCACGATGGTGTACGACTTCGGGTTCAACGTCGTGAACTCGAACGACAACCCCGTTTACCACCCGAGCGAGACCGACATCATCCACCCGTTCGACAAGCCGGCGAGCTGAGGCTCCGCGTTCCCCGATGGCCGATCTCTCCGCCGTCGTGCGGCGCTCGATCGGCGCCGGCGTCTGGCAGGCGAAGACGCTGATCGCCGAGCATCCGACGATCGCGATCCCGCTCTCCAGGCTGCGCGGGCACGGCCAGCTCGTCGACGAGCATGCTGACATCGTGATGGAGGCGTTCGTGCGGAGCGCGCTTTCCTACGCGGTCGCGGCATTCCGCCTCGCGCAGGAGCCGGATGCCATGAACATCGCACACCATACGCATTCGCCATCGGCGTTGATCGACGGCGTCCGCCACCGCAAACCGACGCTACTCATCGTCCGGCCCCCGCAGGACGCCGTTCTCAGCTACGTCGTCAAGACCACGGACGTCTCCGTCCGCGCGGCGCTCCAGGGATACATCCGTTTCCACCGCCCGCTGCTGCCGTACGGAGGAGAGCTCGCGGTCGCGCGCTTCGATGAGATCACAACCGACTTTGGCATCGTGATCCGGCGCATCAACGACCGGTTCGGCACGGCTTTCAAGGAGTACGACCGCACCGACGAGAACGAGAAGCGCATCAAGGAGGAGATCGACGCGGACTGGAAAGCGCGTGCTCGCACCGACGAGGAACGCGAGCGCGGCGTTCCGCGTCCGTCCGATGAGCGCGACGAGCTGAAGACGAAGATGGCTGCTCGTCTGCACGATCCCAAGCTCCGACGAACGCTGGAGGGCGCCCAGCGTCTCTACCGGACGCTCTCCGCGCTCGCTCGCGACGACTGAGCGCGATGTTTCGCTCCCGCTGTCCGTAGAGTGGCCGTAGATGGATTGGGCAGGCTGGGCGACGTTCGGTTTCGTCGCGACGGTGCTTCTCACGGGGATCCTCGTCGGAGCCCAACTCGCCGGCCTGTCGCGGATGGACATCCCGATGATGCTCGGCACCGTATTCGTCGAGGATCCGGATCGCGCGCGGGTCGTCGGGACCTTAATCCACCTGGTGAACGGGCAGATCTTCGCGCTCCTCTACGCCATCGCCTTCTCCCTCATCGGGTGGGCGACGTGGTGGCTCGGAGCGATCTTCGGCCTGATCCACGGGGTGGCGGCACTCACGCTCATCCTGCCGGCGTTGCCCGGGCTCCACCCTCGGATGGCCTCTGATCGCGCGGGGCCGGATCTTCACGCCGTTCTCGAGCCGCCAGGTCCGCTCGCCATCAACTATGGGATCCAAACACCGCTCGTGACGCTGTTCGCCCACGCGGTGTACGGGGCGATCCTCGGAGGGTTCCTGAAGCCCTAATCGGCCGCCACCGCGCCCGTCGCGCGCCGCCGCGACGCTGCTGCGAGGGCGACCGCCGCCTGGACGAGCGCCGAGTGAGTGAGCGCCTGTGGGAAGTTCCCGATGTGCTCGCCGGTCCCCGGATCGATCTCCTCGGCGAAGAGCCCGAGCGGTGTGCCGCGTTCGCAGAGGTCGGCGAAGACCGCCTCGGCATCGTCGACGAGATCGAGCGTCGCGAGCGCCTCCACGAGCCAGAACGAGCACGGGGTGAACGCTCCTTCCCTTCCCGCCAAACCGTCGGTCTCGGGTGCGTACCGGAAGAGGAGCGGTCCTCCGGCCGACAGCTCGCGGCGGATCGCACGGACGGTACCCACCAGGCGGTCGCGGCGAAGGGCGTCGAATCCGAGGCCGGGGAGCGTCAGCAACGAGGCGTCGAGATCCCTGCTTCCGTATGTGCGGACGTACGAATCGAGTTCCTCATCGAAACCCTTCGCCGCGACCTCGCGAGCGACGGTGTCTCTCGCCGCCATCCAGACGTTCCGCCGCGAGCGCCGCAGGCGCCGTTCCCCGAAGAGCTCCAGCGCGCGATCGAGGGTCACCCAGGACATCACCTTCGAGTGGACGTGGTGTCGGGGTTCGCCGCGAACCTCCCAGATGCCGGAGTCGGGCTCCCCGTGATGGTCCGCCACGAAGTCCGCGAACGCGGCCATCGCGCGAGCCGTCGCCGCGTGGAGGTTGTCCTGAACGTCCAGCCGGCGTGCGGCTTCGAGGACCCAGCCGTAGACGTCGAGCTGATGCTGCTTCGACGCTCCGTTGCCGACGCGCACCGGCAGGCTGTTCCGAAATCCCTCGACCGTCTCGGGGATCTCCTCCTCCGTCGGCCCCGGCCTGCCGTCGAGGGTGTACAGGACGTCGATGCGAGGCCGGGAGAGCCGGCTCGCGTGCATCAGCCAGTGCATGAAGGAGTGCGCTTCCTCGAGCTTTCCGACCGCCAGGAACGAAGCAACGCCGAGGCTCGCGTCGCGCGGCCACGCGAACCGGTAGTCCCAGTTCCGGGAGCCACCGACGACCTCCGGCAGCGACGTCGTCGGTGCCGCGACGGGCGCGCCGGATGGGACGAACGTCAGCAATCGGAGCGTGATCAGGCTCCGCAGCACCGATCCGCGCTGCGGGTCGTCGAAGGAAAGCTCCCCGCTCCACGTTCGCCACCACCGATCGGTTCGGTCGAGCGCGTTGTTCGCGATCTCCGCGGCGACATCGATGACCGGCTCACGATCGGCCACGGACAGCACGAACGTGACGTCGTGCTCCGGCTCGAGGATGAAGCGTTCGTCGTGCCCCGGCCGGGTCGAGATGTGAGGGTCTGACCTCAGCGCGACGATCAAGGACCCCCAGCCGCAACGAACGGATGGGCCGCGGGCGTCGACCCGTGGCGACACAGCCGGGAGTCCCCGCCGAGGATCGAACCGAACCCGGATCGGGGTGGCGCCTCCCTCGACGCTGACGCGGCGCACCAGAAGGAGCTGGGGGAGCAGTGAGCGTGTGACGTCGAGCACCATGCCGTCCGTCAGGCGGACCCGGCCCGTATCCGTTTCCCATCGCGTCTCGAGGACCGCTGACGCGCCGCGATATCGGTGCTCGCGGGCGCGGATGCCCTCCGGCCGGATCGAGAAGCGTCCCCCGGCCGAAGGATCGACGAGTCGACTGAAGATCGGCGGCGAGTCGAATCGAGGCGCGCAGAGCCAATCGATGGAGCCGTCGATCGAACACAACGCCGCCGTCCGTCCGTCGCCGATGATCCCGTAATCCGCGATGGCGACGGACCCCTCCGTTCCTGGTCGGTCCTCCCGCCGCTCCATCAGGGGAGGATAAGGGCGTGCCCTTTCTGGGTATCTCACCGCCGATGTCCGGGAAGCTCGTGGTCGCCGTCACCGGAGCGTCCTCGGGAGTCGGCAGGGCCGCTGCTCGGGCCTTCGCGGCCCGTGGAGCGGACGTGGCGTTGCTCGCTCGCGGCGAGGACGGCCTGTCCGGCGCGGAGGAGGACGTCCGCCGGGCGGGGGGGCGTCCGCTGTCGAACAGCGTCGACGTGAGCGACGCGGAGGCGGTCGAGGAAGCTGCC
>JBJMLP010000255.1:0-8012 GCA_045805245.1 Actinomycetota bacterium
GGATCGCGTCGAGGATCTCCCACTCCCGAGCGCCGTCGAAGACCGGCGTCGAGATGTGCACGGGACCGGGCAGATCCTTTCCGTCGAGCTTGAACCCGACCTTCGCGGCCCAGCCGAGATGGCCCTCGAGCACCTGACCGAGGTTCATCCGGGACGGAACGCCGAGCGGGTTCAAGATGATGTCGACCGGCGTCCCGTCGGGGAGGAACGGCATGTCCTCCTCGGGAAGGATCGTCGAGATGACCCCCTTGTTCCCGTGGCGTCCGGCGAGCTTGTCGCCGTCGGAGATCTTGCGCTTCTGCGCGACGTACACGCGCACGAGCTCGTTGACGCCCGGCGGTAGCTCGTCTCCCTCGTCGCGGGAGAACACGCGCACGCCGATCACCTTTCCGGACTCGCCGTGAGGCACCTTCAAAGAGGTGTCGCGAACCTCGCGCGCCTTCTCACCGAAGATCGCGCGGAGGAGCCGTTCCTCCGGCGTGAGCTCGGTCTCTCCCTTCGGAGTGACCTTGCCGACGAGGTAGTCGCCCGGGTTCACCTCCGCGCCGATGCGGACGATTCCGCGCTCGTCGAGGTCCTTCAGGATCTCCTCGGAGACGTTCGGGATGTCCCGGGTGATCTCCTCGGCGCCGAGCTTCGTGTCGCGCGCGTCGACCTCGTGCTCCTCGATGTGGATCGAGGTCAGCACGTCGTCCTTCACCAGACGCTCGGAGATGATGATCGCGTCCTCGTAGTTGTGGCCCTCCCACGGCATGAAGGCGACGACGAGGTTCTTGCCGAGCGCAATCTCGCCGGCCTCCGTGGAGGGACCGTCGCCGATCACCTGGCGCTTCGTCACCTTGTCGCCGACGTTCACGAGCGGCTTCTGGTTGATCGACGTTCCCTGGTTGGAGCGGCGGAACTTCAGGAGCCGGTAGTTCTTGAGCCCGCCCTTGTTCTCGCGCACCACGATCTCGTCGGCGGAGACCTCCTCCACCGTGCCGGCCTCCTCCGCGATGATCACGTCGCCGGCATCGACCGCAGCGCGGAACTCCACGCCGGTGCCGATCAGCGGCGCCTCCGCCCGAAGGAGCGGGACCGCCTGGCGCTGCATGTTCGCTCCCATCAGGGCGCGGTTGGCGTCGTCGTGTTCCAGGAACGGAATCAGCGCGGCCGCCACCGAAACGATCTGCTTCGGAGAGACGTCCATGTAGTCGACGTCCTCCGGCGCGACGGAGTCCACCTCGCCGCCCTTGCGGCGGCAGAGGACGCGCTCCTCGGTGAAGCGACCCTCCTTGTCCAGGATGGCGCTCGCCTGTGCGATGACGTGGACGTCCTCCTCGTCGGCGGACAAGAAGTCGATCTGCGTCGTCACACGACCGTCGACCACCTTCCGATAGGGCGTCTCGACGAAGCCGTACCGGTTGATCCGGGCGTACGAGGAGAGCGATCCGATCAGGCCGATGTTCGGGCCCTCCGGCGTCTCGATCGGGCACATCCGTCCGTAGTGCGACGAGTGGACGTCACGGACCTCGAACCCCGCACGCTCGCGGGAGAGGCCGCCTGGCCCGAGCGCCGAGAGCCGCCGCTTGTGCGTGAGGCCGGCGAGCGGATTCGTCTGGTCCATGAACTGCGACAGCTGGGAGGTTCCGAAGAACTCCTTTATGGAGGCCACGACGGGGCGGATGTTGATCAGGGTCTGCGGCGTGATGGCCTCGACGTCCTGGGTGGTCATCCGCTCACGGACGACCCGCTCCATCCGCGACAGGCCGATCCGGATCTGGTTCTGGATCAGCTCGCCGACGCTGCGGAGCCGCCGGTTGCCGAAGTGGTCGATGTCGTCGGGTTCGTAGCCCTCCTCGCCGGCGTGGAGCTTCACCAGGTACCGGACCGTCTTCAGGATGTCCTCGTAGGTCAGGACGGGCTTGTAGGTCGGCGCGTCCTCGCCCTTCTCGTCCTTCTGGAGATCCGCATAGACGCGGTAACGAGGCTGCGCGACGGCCTTCTTGTCGGGATGGTCGAGCTCCTTCATCTGGCCGTAGCGAGCCTTCATCTGCGCGGCCAGCACGCCTTCCGGCGAGCCGAGCTTCTTGGAGACCTTGTACCGACCGACCTTCGCGAGGTCGTAGCGCTTCGGGTTGAAAAAGAGGTTCTCGAGCAGGGTGCGCGCCGACTCCGCCGTGGGCGGCTCGCCCGGACGGAGCTTGCGGTAGATGTCCTCCAGCGCCTCTTCGGGCGTGTGGACGTTGTCCTTCTCGAGCGTATTCTGGATCGAGGGGGCGTTGTCGAACAGCGTCAGGATCTCCTCCTCGGTCCAGCCGAGGGCCTTCAGGAGGACGGTGACGTTCTGCCGGCGCTTGCGGTCGATCCGAACCCCGACCGTGTCCTTCTTGTCGACATCGAACTCGAGCCAGGCACCCCGCGACGGGATGATCTTGGCAACGAAGACGTCCTTGTCGGTCGTCTTGTCGATCGAGCGGTCGAAGTAGACCCCGGGGGAACGCACCAGCTGGGAGACCACGACGCGCTCGGTCCCGTTGATGATGAAGGTGCCTCGCTCGGTCATGATGGGGAAGTCCCCCATGAAGACCTCCTGGCCCTTGATCTCGCCGGTCACCGTGTTGATGAACTCGGCGTCGACGAACAAGGGTGCAGAGAAGGTGATGTCCTTGTCGCGGCACTCCACCTCGGTGTGCTTGATCTCCTTGAACCGGTGATCCCGGAAGTGGAGTTCGAACTGTTCGGTGAAGTCCTTGATCGGAGAGACCTCGTCGAGGACCTCTCGGAGGCCCTCCGTCAGGAGCCAGTCGAAGGACTCGCGCTGGATCCCGACCAGGTCGGGTAGTGGTTGTACCTCGTCGAGCTTGGCAAAGGTGACACGTTCACGGCCAGGGACGAGAACGTCAGGCAAAGAGAATCCCCCCTAAGGAAGAGAGACATGCGTGCGCGGACACGCGGAAGACGCCACGGCAAACGAGCAGGCTACTGCGCAGGAGATCGCCTGTCAACCCTCCTGGTCAGAGCCCTCTTGGGGCACGGGCGCAGGCTAGCCAACCGGGTCGGGATCCCCCACGAGACTCACCGTCGGCACTGCTGCGACGACGTGGTCCGGCTCCGGCAGCGTGATAGTCGCGACCGGTTCGTGGTCCTCGATCACCGCGACCGCGCCGAGCGCCTCGAGCATGTCCGCGAGCCCGTTGGCGAGCCGGACACCCTGCTCCTTCGACGCGAGGCGAACGCCCCGCTCGGACAGGGTGTTGCAGAACTCCTCCAGGAACGCCCGCTGATCGCCGAGCAGTGATGCCTCGGAGATGCTGAGGGCCGAGGCCAGCCGCTCCAACGTCTGGATCGACGGGATGACGTGACCGTTCTCGTACCGCGACAACCGGGCCTTCGGGATACCGGAGCGAAGCTCCAACTCCGACTGGCTCAATCCCGCCTGGGTCCGGGCTTCGCGGAGGCGTTGACCGAAGCTGCGTTCGTCCTTTGCCATGGCCATTGCCCGCGACCTCTCCCCTCTTCGCGGTCCTGTCAGGGCGCCGTTGCGCGAAGGATAACACCCCTTCTCCAGCGCATTTCCAGCGTCGAGGAGCCTTTCACCCTCTCTCCACCGGAATTGGTCCGTTCGGGCTACTTGATTTCCACAGTCGCGCCCGCGCCCTCGAGCTGTTCCTTGGCGGTGTCGGCCTGCTCCTTGGCGACCTTCTCCAGAACCGGCTTCGGTGCGCCGTCCACCAGGTCCTTGGCTTCCTTCAACCCGAGGCTCGTGAGCGCGCGAACCTCCTTGATGACCTGGATCTTCTTGTCGCCCGCACCGGTCAGGATCACGTCGAACTCGGTCTGCTCCTCGGCCTCTTCCCCGGCGCCGGCGGCAGCTCCGCCCGGGGCGGAAACCGCGACGGGAGCGGCAACCGCCGCCTGAACGTCGAACGTCTCCTCGAAGGCCTTGATGAACTCGGACAGGTCGAGGAGCGTCATCTCCTTGAACTGATCCAGCAACTCGTCGGTCGAGATCTTCTTCGTGGCGGCCATCGGCTACTCCTCTCCTTCCGGCGGTGCCGGTTCCTGTTCGGTCGTTTCGGTTTCGGTTTGGGTCTCGGTGGGCGTCTCGGAGGTGCGTTCGGCTTCCGACTCGGCGGAAGCCTCGCCCGTTCCGTTCGCGGCCTCCGTCGTCGCGGCGGCCGCAGGCTCGCTCGTTTCCGCCGCAGGCTCGCTCGTTTCCGAAGGAGTTCCGGCCGGTTCTTCAGCGGCCGTGGCAGCGGCGTCGGCGGGCTCGGCAGGAGCCTCCGCCGCGGTCTCGGCCGGCTCCGAGGGTGTCTCCTCGGCAGGAAGCTTGTCGCGGTACGCCTCGAGGAGCCCCACGAACCGCCCCTGAAGCGTTTGGAACATGGCCGCCGCCTTCGACATCTCGGCCTTGGCGAGGCCGGCGACCTTCGACAGCATCGCCTCGCGAGATTCCAGCGTGGCGAGCGTCTGCGCCTCCTCCGGCCCGAGGAGCCGTCCCTCGACCCAGGCTCCCTTCAGCTCGAGCGCCGGATAGCGACGAGCGGCGTCGACCAGCTGCTTCGCGGCTGCGACCGCATCGCCTTCGACGAAGCCGACGGCCGTCGGACCCTCCAGGAGGCCCGAAACCTCGGAGATCCCGGACTCCTCCACGGCCCGCTTCATCAGCGTGTTCTTGACGACCGCGAAGCTCGTATCCGCCGAAACGAGGCTCCGGCGGAGCTCCATCACATCGGACGTCGTCAGGCCGCGGTAGTCGGCCAGGAGCAGCGCCTCGGAGCTGTCGATGCGCTCCTTCAGTCGCGCGACCTTGTCGACCTTCTCGGTGCTCGCCATCCGGCCTCCCGGATCGGAAACGAAAAACGACGCCTCCGCAGACGGCGAAGGCGTCGTCGAAACGACGTCGTCTGCCTCGGCAGGTACCGGCTCGGCCGGATTGTGCTCTCGCCCCTGCTGTCTGCGGCGTCCTCAGGGTACCGGCCGGGCGCGAAGCCCGACAAGGAGCTTCAGGCCGATGCGGTCTCTTTCATGTGGGAGGGATCGATCGCGATGCCCGGACCCATCGTCGTGGAGAGCGTCATCGTCTTGATGTACTTGCCCTTCGCGGCGGAGGGCTTTGCGCGGAGGATCTCCTCCACGACCGCGTGGTAGTTGTCGAGCAGCGCCGACTCCTCGAAGGACCGCTTGCCGATCACGAGGTGGAGGTTCGCGGTGCGGTCGACGCGATACTCGAGCTTCCCGGCCTTGATGTCGGAGACGGCCTTGCCGATGTCGAAGGTCACGGTGCCGGCCTTCGGGTTCGGCATCAGGCCGCGAGGACCGAGCACGCGTCCGGCCTTTCCGACCGCGGACATCATGTCCGGAGTCGCGACCGCCGCGTCGAAGTCGATCGTTCCCTTGAGCACGTCCTCGACGAGGTCCTCTCCCCCGATGACGTCGGCTCCGGCGTCTTTCGCTTCGCGTGCCTTCTCCCCCGTCGCAAACGCGCCGACCCGGACGGAGCGTCCGGTGCCGTGCGGAAGCGAGACGGTGCCGCGGACCATCTGGTCGGCCTTCCGAGGGTCGATGCCCAGGTTGAACGCGAGCTCCACCGTCTCGTCGAACTTCGCCTCGGGAAGGGCCTTCAGGACGGTCATGGCCTCGGTCGGGGAGTACTCCTTCTCCGGATCGATCGCCTTGGCGGCGGCCTGGTAGCGCTTGCCGCTCATGCCTTCACCTCGATCCCCATGCTCCGAGCCGTGCCGGAGATGATCTTCGCGGCCGCGTCCACGTCGTTCGCGTTGAGGTCGGCCATCTTCCGCTCCGCGATGTCGTGGACCTGGGCCATCGTGACGCTGGCGACCTTCGTCTTGTTCGGCTCGCCCGAACCCTTGTCGATGCCCGCAGCCTGCTTCAGGAGCTCGGCCGCGGGCGGCTGCTTCGTGATGAACGTGAACGAGCGGTCCTCGTAGATCGTGAGCTCGGCGGGGATCACCTGTCCCGCGAACTGCTGGGTCTGCTCGTTGTACTGGCGGCAGAAGTCCATGATGTTGACGCCGTGCTGGCCGAGCGCCGTTCCCACGGGTGGAGCGGGAGTCGCCTGTCCGGCGCGGATCTGCAGTTTGACCATCGCGAGCACCTTCTTGCGAGGGCGTCGCGCTCCGGTGGCGGTCATGTTCGGTGCCTCCTGCGGTCCAAGCGGCCTTCCGGCCTCCCGCGATCGTGGGTCGTTCGGGTCAGACCTTCTGGACCTGGTCGAACCCGAGCTCGACCGGGGTCTCCCGGTCGAAGATATTGACGAGGACCTTCAGCTTGCTCTGGTCCAGGTTGATCTCGCTGATCGTTCCGTTGAAGTCGGCGAACGGGCCCGAGATGATCCGGACGACGTCGCCCTCCTCGAACTCCAGGCGGAACTGCGGCTTCACCTCTTCCTTCTTGACTGCGAGGATCTTCTCCACCTCGCGGCGGGAGAGAGGGGTCGGCTTCGTGCCGGTTCCGGCCGAGACGAACCCGGTCACGCCCGGCGTGTTGCGGACGACGTACCAGGAGTCGTTGTCGTAGACCATCTTCACGAGCAGGTAGCCGGGGAAGACCTTGCGCTGGACGACCTGCTTCTTGCCGCTCTTGATCTCCATGACGTCTTCCATCGGGATGTGGACGTCGAAGATCTTCTCCTCCATCTGCATCGTGTGGATGCGCGACTCGAGGTTGGTCTTCACCTTGTTCTCGTATCCCGCGTACGTGTGCACGACGTACCACTCACCGGGACCACGGAAGGGATTCGCCCGGCCGGTGGCCTCCGCGTCCTCCTCGGCGGGCGACTCCTCGCTCGGTGCCGAGTCGGCCGCCGCGGGGGATGCCTCTGCCTTCTCCGCCGTGCTCTCAGCCGCAGCGGCGGCCTCAGGAGCCGCGTCGTCGACCGGAGCGCCGGTGCCGAACTCGCCCTCGGACTCCTCGGCCCCGAGTGGAGCCGCTTCCGAGAGGCTCTGGTCGTCGACCTCCGCGGGAGCGGCGTCCAGGGCGTCGCTCGCGTCGGGATCCTCCGCGGGCGTCTCCGGAACCGTTTCCGTCGTGTCGGCGATGGACTCCTCCGTCGACGTCTCCGCGTCCGGGCGCTCGTCTTCGAGCGCGGTGTCCGTCCGGTCGGCGTTCTCGGTCACGACGGCGGTGTCTTCCTGACCCTCCGCGGCGTCGACGACGTCGGTGTCGCTCTCGACCGCGTCGGCGAGATCGGTGTCGGCCTCGCTCTCGGAGGTGTCGGCCTCGACCACCTCGTCGACGCGTGCGGCAGCAAGCTCGGCGTCCTGTTCGGGCGCCTCGGCCGAGCCGCCGGCCTCCGGCATGGGTCCGTCGTCCTGGCCCTCGCGGAACCCAGGAAAGTCGGGCTTCTCGGTCTCGTCCTGCGGTTGGTCGGCAGGAGCGGACTCGTCCACGGTCACCCCGCTGTCGTTCACGCGCCGAAGACCTTCAGGACCGCCTTCGAGAAGACGTAATCGAGCCCGAACACGTAGGAGGTCAGCACGACGACGGAGACGAGCACGACCACGGTGTAAGCGAGCAGCTCGGTACGCGTCGGCCAGTTGACCTTCTTGAGCTCCTGACGGACCTCGCGGAGGAACTGGCGCGGTGGCGTCCGCTTCTTCTTCTCCTGCGGCGCCGGGCGTCGCTGAGCCGCCGTCTGGGCGCGGTCGGCCGGGGTGTTCTTCTGGCGCTGCATCATCCGTTTGGTTTGTCGATTCATCGTGCTCCCTTGCAGGGGCGGAGGGACTCGAACCCCCAACCACCGGTTTTGGAGACCGGTGCTCTACCAGATTGAGCTACGCCCCTTCGAGTCCGATTCGAGCCGGTTCGAGTCCGAGTCGCCGGTGGGGGGACAGGGCAAGTATAGGAGTACCCAGGGAGCCCGGCAAAGGTACACGGCCGCGGAGATTTCGTGCGTGTCCTTGCGCCGTTGCGTGCGTGGGGTGACCTACACTGTCCGCGACCGCATCGCGCCGGCCCCGGATTGCGAGCGAATCATGCAGGGTTCCGGTTCCCCCCAGCCTCCCGAC
>JBJMLP010000256.1:0-8536 GCA_045805245.1 Actinomycetota bacterium
GAGGAGCTCGCGGATCTCGCGTCCCGAGAGGACCTCTGGAACCACGTCGACGCCGCGTACGGAGGAGCGGCGCTTCTGTCGGAGCGGGAGACGCATCGCGTACGCGGCGTGGAGCGTGCCGACTCGATGACGATCGATCCCCACAAGTGGTTCTTCCAGCCATACGACATCGGTGGGCTCCTCGTGAAGGAACGGCGACATCTCCTGGAGACGTTCCACCGCTCCCCCGAGTATTACCGGGACGTCCTTCCGGAGGACGAACCGCTGCACTGGTACCAGTACTCGATCGAGGGAACGCGGCGGTTCCGGGCGCTCAAACTCTGGCTCTCGTGGAAGCACCTCGGGACGAACGGCTTCGCGCGATTGATCGAGCACAACGTCGACCTCGCCCGACATCTGGCGGACCGCTGCCGCAGGGAGGGGTTCGAGGTGGTCGACCCGGAGCTCTCGGTCGTCTGCTTCCGTCAGGTTCCGCCGACGCTCTCCGACGCGGAGGTGGACGCACATCAGAACCGCCTCCAGCGTGCCCTCGAAGAAAGCGGAGAGGGCTGGGTCTCCACGACCACGCTTCGGGGTCGGACTTTTCTCCGCGCAGGGGTGGTGAACTACCTCTCAACGGAAGAGGACGCCGACCGCGTGGTCGACGCCCTCCTTCGGTTCGGAAGTTCCGTCTAGGAACTAGTCGTTCTTTACGCCGTCCTTCGCGCTGTCGACCGCGTCCTTGACGTGTCCGACGGCCTGCTTCACGCCGCCCTTCGCCTGGTCCGTGCGGCCCTCGCGCTCGAGGTCCTCGTCGTCGGTGGCCTTGCCGAGGCCCTCCTTGACGTTGCCCTTCGCCTTGTCCAAGGTGCCTTCGGTGCGATCATCGGTTCCACCCATGGCGTGAACTCCTCCTTCTCGGTGGTCGCAACCTCCTTACCCCCGGCGACGGATGAGCACACCTTTCACCGAGATCCGCTCGGACATCGACCCTCGGGTCAGCAGAAGATGCTGACGCCTCCCGGGCCGATCAGCAGACCGACGATGATCAACACGATCCCGGCGACGACGCCTCCGCGGATCAACGTCACGATTCCGGCGATGACGAGGACGACTGCGATCACCCACAGGATCGCCGACACTCCTCCGCCGCAGCTGTTCGCGGCCAAGAGATGCAGCACCGCTTCCATGGCTCCTCCTTCTCCACGCGATCGGCCGAACCATCCCCCCGTCCTGCCCTTCGAAACGTCGAGGACGGTGGAAAAGAACCGACGGTCAACCGCTGTGTGCCGGAACGCAACGCGACGACCCAGGCACGACCCAGCCTCAGATGAGCCGCTCGCGAAGCGGCTCGGCCTGCGCCCGGTTGCCTTTCGCCTCATAGAGCTCGAGTGCCAGGGCGAGGGCTTCTCCGGCCCCGGCGGAGTTCCCCGCCCGGCGAAGGACCTCCGCGAGATGGGTCAGCACGTCCGCATGGGAGTTCACGTCGTCGCTCTCCTCGGCGTCGCGCACGGCCGCGCGCGAGAGTTGTTCGGCCTGATCGAGCATCCCGCGACGCGCGAGGACACGGGCTCGCGCACTCTGGAGAAGGATGTGGGTCGCCATGTCGTCCTCGGCCGCGACGGCCTCGCTCGCGGCGACGAACTCCTCGGCCTCTGCGGTTCGATCCTGATCGAGGATCACGTGCGCAAGCAGCGCCGCGACCGTCGAGAGGAAACCCTGTTCGCCGAGTTTCTCGATCAACTCGAACCCGTCTCGGAGCTCCCGTTCGCACGCGGCGGCGTCTCCGGCGAGGCGCTCGACGAAGCCGACGGTCTCGGAGGTGAACGCGGCCCGCAGCGACCAGCCGAGGTCCTGCATGATCGCGGCCGCCCGCGCGACCGACGCGCGGGCCTCGTCGAAACGTCCGTCCATGGCGCGCATCGCGGCGAGGCTCCGAAGGGCTTGCGCCTCCACCAGACGATTGCCCTTCGTTCCTGCGAGGATCCGCTCGCACCGCGCGACGACCTCCGCGACCGGTGTCGGCCCGTACACGCCCGCTCCGACGTAAAGGCCGAGGTTCTCCGCCTCCTCGTAGCTCGCGCCGGCGCGGCGGGCGTGTTCGATCGCGTGCTCGATGGCGTCCTCCGCGGCCGAGTACCTCGCGCGGGTCCAGTGCACGTCGGCCATGAGCCGGTACGCACGCGCGAGTCCGAGCTCGTCGCCGAGCTCCTCGAAAGCCGGGATCACGCGCTCGAGCTCTCGGAGAGCCACCTCCGAGCGCCCTTTCGGGTCGGTCGACTCCATCAAGAGGAGTCGCACGATCGTCGCGTGCCCGCGGAGACCGGCGTCTCCCGCTTCGTCGGCGATGCGGATCGCGTCCGTGAGGAGCTCGTCGGCTCGCGTGAGCGCACCGGTCTCCGACAGCGCCTCGCTGAGGTCGGGAAGGAGCCGCGCGCGCTCGAAGCTCCCCGGCGGGAGGAGTTCCGTCGCACGCTCGAGGAGCGACACCGCCGCCGCCATGTCGCCCCGTCCGAGCGCACGTCTTCCCGCCGCCGCGAGCCGTTCGGCCGCCCGGGCGCCGAGGCGGTCGACGTCCGAACCGGTCGCTCCGAGCTCACGCCGATACCGGAACGCCTGCTCGAGGTGATAGCCGACCACCGCCTCGTATTCGGGCAAGCGGTCGCCCGGGCGCTCGTCGACCCAGAGCGCGAATCGCTCGTGGAGGTCGGCGCGCCGCTCCTTCGGAAGGCCGGAGTAGGACGCGTCGAGGATCAGGATGTGATGGAACCGGAACGCATCCTCGCCCGCGAGGCTCGAGCGCTCCGGGGAGATGAGTCCTTTCCGCACGAGCGTCTGGAGATGACTCCCCACGTGCGGGCGAAGGCCCTCCGGGCAGAGCTCCGAGACGGCACCCCACCAGAACTCCTTTCCGATCACCGACGCCGCGCCGAGCACGACCCGCTCCTGCGGTCCGAGACGATCGAGTCGGGCGGCGAGCAGCGCCTGGATCGTCGCCGGCACCGCGACCTGAGAGACGTCGCCGACGACCTTCCAGACGCCGGCCTCGTTGCTGAGCAGACCGTCGTCCTCGAGCATCCGGAGCATCTCCTCGAGGAAGAGCGGGTTGCCCTCCGCGGCTTCGACGATGCGGTCCCTGTCGGGCTCGTCGAGGGGCGACATTCCGAGGAGGTTGCCGATCAGCGCCGCGCTCTCGTCGGGCGCGAGCGGAGAGAGCATCACCGCGTGAGCCGCCGGCTCAACGCCGATCCAACCCGGGCGGAGCTCCAGCAGCTCGGGCCGCGCGAGGCATAGGAGCGTGATGCGCGCGTCGCGCGACCAGCTCGCGAGGTACTCCACCAGATCGAGGAACACCGGCTCAGCCCAGTGGATGTCGTCGAACAGCACCACGAGCGGCCGTTCGCGCTGGATGATCTCCAGGAACCGCCGGATCGCCCAGAACGTCTCCTGCATCCCGGCGGAAGCCTGTGCGATCCCTGCGACCGCGGCCACGCCGTCGACGATCAGGTCGGCCTCCTCCACCCCGTGGACGAGGCTCGCGATCTTCTCGCGGGCCGACTCCCGCGATTCGTCGATGCCGATGCCGCACGCGTCGCGCACCATCTCGGCCACGGGCCAGAACGTGATGCCGTCGCCGTACGGCAGACAGCGGCCCTGCACGACGCGCGCCTCTTTGGCGACGGAGGCTGCGAACTCCTCCGCGAGCCGCGACTTGCCGACGCCCGCGGCCCCGAGAACGGTGAGCAGGACGCAGACGGAGTCCCGCACGCTGTCGTCGAACGCCTCGCGGAGGGACGCGAGCTCGAGAGCGCGGCCCACGAACGCCGGCCCCGGATGCTCGTCGCGCCCGGCGGGCGGCTCCACCTCGAGCAGGCGATAGCCGGTAACCGGTTCCGCCTTTCCCTTCAAGGAGAGTGCGCGACCGTCATCAACGGTCACCGCGTCGCGCACGAGCGCGAAGGTCTGGGGGCCGAGGAGGATGTCGCCCGGCGAGGCGGTCTGCTCGAGCCGCGCGGCAACGTTGATCGCGTCGCCGAGGACCGGTGAGCCGCTCGCCGCGTCTCCGACGACGACCTCTCCGGTGTTCACCCCGATCCGGATCTGAAGCTCCACGCCGAACGAAGCTCGGAGCTCCTCGTTCAGTTGCGACAATGCGTTCCGCATCTCCGCGGCGGCGCGGACGGCGCGGAGCGCATCGTCCTCGTGGAGGACCGGCAGGCCGAAGACGCCCATAACGGCGTCGCCGATGTACTTCTCCACGGCGCCGCTGTGCCGTTCCAACACCGCTCGCATCCCGTCGTAGAACCGAGTCATCACGCCGCGCACCGACTCGGGATCGAGCTGCTCTCCGAGCAGGGTGGACCCGACCACGTCGCAGAAGAGCACGGTGACGATCTTGCGGATCTCGCCCGAGGAGGATTCCAACGGCTGCGGGAGCGGGGAGCCGCACGCCATGCAGAAGCGTGCCTGGACCGGGTTGCTCTCGCCGCAGACACGGCACAGCAGCATGGGACGAGTCTAGGCCCGGGGTCCAGCGCCTCGGCGGTTTGCCCGGACGCTCGGGCGGCGCGTACGCTCCGGACTCCGCCACCATCGGGAGGAGCGGCCATGGAGTTCACCACGGAGTTCACCGTCATCGGTGAGGATCAGGACGAAGACAAGGACGAGATCGCGCAGCTGCCGCCCGGGAGCGTCTTCGCCTTGAATCAGGATCTGTCCGAGGAGTCCGAAGAGGGCTCTTGGAAGCAGGGAGGACCGGTCGGCGAGGCGCACGGAACGGTTGTCATGACGGGCAGACGTCTCGCAACGTGCTCCATCACCTTCGCGTTCGAGAACGGCACCATCGTGGTCGCAGGACTTCTCCCCGCGGACGGAGCGAAGCTCGGCGGCGGCACGCTCGCCGTCGTCGGAGGGACCGGCGACTTCGAGAAAACGTCCGGCCACGTCGACATGGAGACCCGCAATCCGAAGCGGTGGAGCTTCGTTCTCTGAGCGGGAGGCTCCTCGAGGTCGCCGATAGCCTTCTATGCGTCGTCGACGCCCAGCCCGGTTTCGCTGACAAGCTCGACGCTCCCGTCGCTCGAGCGACCGTCGGCCGCATCGCGTGGATCGCGGCGCTCGCGGGCGCGCTCACCGTTCCGATCGTCGTCACCGAGGAAGAGCCGGAAGAGAACGGTTCGACGCTTCCCGAGATCGCGACACAGCTGCCGCCCGACGTTCCGCGACACCGCAAGCCCGTGTTCGGGCTCGCGGACGTGCCGGAGATCCTCGAAGCCGTCGCCGGATCCGGAAGGGGAACGGCCGTGCTCACCGGGATGGAGACCGACGTGTGCGTGGCGCACTCCGCCCTGGGGCTGCTCGACCGCGGATATCGTGTTGCCGTCGTGCGGGACGCAGTTGCCGCGCTGGGCACGGATCACGAGCACGGCCTCGATCGGATGCGCGACGCGGGAGCGATGCTGCTCGGCACGAAGGGACTCTTCTACGAGTGGACGCGGACGGTCGATCGATCGCGCGAGCTCCACGATCGGATGGCAGGCGTGCCGCTCCCTGAGGAACTCTCCCTGTAGCCGGATCCTGCTCCACCGCGCGCGCGAAGGGACCTGCGCAGCTCAGGCGTCGAGAGCCGCTCGTTAGAATCGGCCATGGGATCGGGATCCCCTTGAGCGCCGGCGATCGCACGGCTTCGACGGCGCAGCACGCTCCGTCCCCCCTTCTGCGGGCGCTGAAGATCCGGCCCGGAGAGGGTGGCGTCGCCGGCCTCGTGATCGCGATGATGTTCGTCGTCTGGTCCGGGTTCGCGATCGGCGGCAACGCGATCGAGGGCCTCCTCTTCGCTCGGTACGGGCCGGACGCGCTTCCGTATCTCTTCGTCGCCCTCGGCGTCGGCACCGCCGCCGTGATGCTGGGGCTCAACTCCGTGTTGCAACGGCCGGATCCGCAGCGGTTCCTCGTGCGGCTGCTTCCCGCGATGGCCGTCGTCGTGGTCGGGATGCGCGCGCTCCTTCTCTTGCACGCGCGGTGGCTCTACCCCGTCCTGTGGCTCGCGATGATGGTGCTCTGGACGGCGATCGGCGTCGTGATCTGGGGCGTCGCCGGCGCGGTCAACGACACGCGGCAGGGGAAGCGCCTCTTTCCGCTCTACGGATCAGCGCTCATCCTCGGCGGAGTCGTCGGCGGGGTGGCGACCGCGCCGCTCGCGACCTCGCTCGGCGCGGAGAACCTGCTGTTCCTCTGGGCGGCGTCGTTCGCCGCCGCGTTCGTGCTGGCGGCCTCCGCGCTGCGGCGTGCCGGCGTACGGGTCGCCGGGCACCGGCGCGCAGGTCGGTCATCGGCCTCCGTTCGGGATCGCCTGGCGGAGGGGTTGCGCTCCGTGCGGTCCTCGCGACTGCTCTCTCTGATGGCGGTGAGCCTCGCCCTCCTCGCGATCCTCTACTTCTCCCTGACGTTTGTCTTCGCGCGCGCTGCCACGGCGCGGTTCCCGGAGGCCGATCAGCTCACGGGATTCCTCGGCCTCTTCATGGGCCTGACGAGCGCGGCGGCGCTCGTCGTCGCGCTGTTCCTCGCCAACCGGATGTACGCCCGGTTCGGCCTCGCGACGATGGTGGTCGCGCTCGCGGTGCTGTACGCCGCCGGCTTCTCCGTCACGCTCGTCTCGACCGGCTTCGTGACGCTCTTCGTCTTCCGGTTCGTGCAGGCGGTATGGGTGAACGGCGTGTGGTCGGGCGCATGGCAGTCTCTCTATAGCGTCGTACCTCCGGAACGCCGCGACGGCACGCGCGCGTTCATCGACGGCGTCGCGATCCAGGCCGGCGTCGCGCTCGCGGGCTTGATGCTGATCCTCGCGGACCGCGTGCTCGGAGCCCGCGCGGTCGCCGTGATCGGGTTGGGTACGGCGATCGTCGCGGTGGTTCTGACCTGGCGGCTCCGGGGCGCATACGCGGGCGCCGTCGTCGAGGCGCTCCGCGCGGGGAACCCGGAGGTGTTCGTCGTCGAGGAGGAGCCGTTCGGCGGCATCCGGCGCGACGCCGCCGCGATCGACGCCGTGACCGAGGCGGCGTCGGATGCGGATCCCGTCATGCGGCGGGTCTCGATGGAGATCCTCCGCGACCTCGACACCACCGACGCGCGGGAGGCGTTGATCGAAGGACTCGGTGACGACGACGCAGGCGTGCGGGCGACGGCGGCGCTCGCTCTCGCCGTTCGCGGCACCGAAGTTCCACCCGGACCCGTCGTCTCGCTCCTCGGCGATGCCGATCCCGCCGTGCGGAGCGCCGCGGTTTCGCTGGCTTCCGCGGAAGCGTCTCCTTCGCTGGCTCGGCTGCTGAGCGACTCCGACCCCGCGACGCGCGCGGGCGCGGCCGCCGAGCTCGCGCGCTTCGGGACCAACGGAGCCGGCGCGTCGACCTTGCGGGAGATGGCGTCCTCCAGCGACCCGGAGGAGCGCCTCGCCGCGATCGCCCACGGTCCCGTGACGACCGACGACCTTGCGGCGCCGATCAGCGACGAGGATCCGCGCGTCCGGCGGGCCGCGGTTGCGAGGGCCGGAGAGCTGCCCCCGGCCGAGGCCGCCGCGCATCTCGTTCCCTTGCTCGGCGACCCCGACCGCGGCGTCCGATCGGCGGCCGTCGACGCCCTCGCCGGCTTCGGAAACGCCGTCTCCGACGCGGTGGAGATCGCGCGAGAGAACCCGGGCCTGGAGGACGCCGCGACGTGGGTGCTCGCGCGCTCCGGAGCGGGCGACCCGGGGATGCTGAACGCGTTCGTCGATCGCCGTGTCGCAGAGGCCGTGCGGTACCTGTCCCTCCTTCGCGCGGTGTCCCGGCGCGACGACGCTGAGGCAGACCTCCTCGCGCTGTGTCTGCGGAACCGGGCGCTCGCGCGCTCCGTCTCCGCGCTGCGCGCTTCGCAACGGTTCGACCCGTCGGCGGTGGAGCTCGCGATCGCCGACCTGACGAGCCCGGAGCCGTCGCGCCGCGCCAACGCGCTCGAGGCGCTCGACGCGATGGGAGATCCGCACGTGCGGCCGCTCGCGCAGGCGTGGGAGAGCGCCACCTCCCGTTCGGGGGATCTGGCGCATGCCCTCGGAGAGATCCTGGAGGACGAGGACGCGTGGGTCCGCGCCTCCGGCGCTCTCGTGGCCGCGGACGACCCGGAGCTCCGCGACCGCGTCGAGGTGCTCGCGGCGGGCGATGACGATACGCTCGTGCGGACCGCCGCCGAGGTCGGCCTCCGGGAGGCGAACGTGCAGACGCTCACCACGCTCTCGCTGATCGAGCGCATCGTGTTCCTCCGCCGCGTTCCTCTGTTCGACGGCCTCTCCCCCGAGGACCTCAAGCACGTCGCCGACATCACCGGGGAGCACGCCTACGCGGAGGGCGACCTGATCGCGGAGCAGGGCGAGACCGGGGACGAGATGCATCTCATCGTCTCCGGCGAGATCGGCGTCCGGGTGGGCCCGGACCCCACCGCGGCGCGGGAGGTGGCTCGCCGCGGAGCCGGCGAGAGCGTCGGCGAGATGGCCGTGATCAGCCGCGCGCCACGGATGGCCTCACTC
>JBJMLP010000257.1:0-4366 GCA_045805245.1 Actinomycetota bacterium
CGAACGACGACCTCCGCTCCCTCGAGCGGGTCCTCCTGATCGGAACTCTCCTCGAACTCGTTGGCAAGGTTCGAGCCGTGCTCCGGGAACAGCAGCTCGGCGCCGGCATCGAGCGCTCGCTCCGGATCCGTCACGGCCGCGAGCGGCTCGTACTCGGGCAGAAGGAGCTCCGCGGCGTCCTCTGCCTGCGCCGACGTCTCGGCCACGATCACCGCGATCGCCTCGCCGACGAACCGGACGCGGTCACGAGCGAGGAGCGGCCGCGCGAACACTTCCGAAAGGACACCTCCCGGCGCCATCGGCTGGAGTTCCAGGTCGTCCGCGGTGAACACGCCGACCACGCCGGGCATCGACGAGACGGACGCGACGGCGATCGGGCCGAGCAGCGCGTGCGCCATCCTCGATCGCACGAAGACCGCCCGGAGTACCCCCTCGATCCGGAGGTTCTCCACGTAGCGCCCGGCGCCGCGGAGGAATCTCGGGTCTTCAGAACGCAGCACCGCGCTGCCGAAGATGGAAGTGGTCATCGAGGACAGCAACTCTAAACTGCTTGGAACGCGGACCCGCGCTCCCAGCTCTGAGGGGGAAGATCAGATGAAGCTCTCCGCACGCCGTCTCCGTCTCCTCCCGGCGGTCGCCGCCGTGTCGATGCTGCTCGCTCCGCTGGGCGCGCAGCCGACGCAGGCCGCGCCGACGTTCGTCACGCACAAGCTCATCGGCAACCTCACCAACAACGTTGGCTTCACGTTCACGCCGAACGGCGACGTCTTCTACGGCGACCGCGACACCGGCGACATCCGGATCTGGCATGCGTCCGACAAATCGCGGACGGACTTCTTCACAGTTCCGAACGTGGTCAGCAACGGCGAGCAGGGGCTCCTCGGCATCGCTCTCGATCCGGACTACCCGGCGACGCCGTACGTCTACGCCTACGCCACACGCAACATCAGCGGCGAGGAGCACAACCAGATCGTCCGCATCACCGACAACGGCGGCACCGGCCAGGACATGACGGTGATCTTCAACTCCTCCACAAGCGCCGGCGTGTATCACGACGGCGGACGGATCCTGTTCGGCCCCGACGGAAAGTTGTACGCGACGGTCGGAGAGGCGCACGGCTCGGCGGCTGCTCAGGAGCTCGGCAATCCCGCCGGGAAGGTGCTCCGGATGAATGCCGACGGCAGCGTTCCGAACGACAACCCGTTCTCGGGGAGCCGGATCTGGTCCTACGGTCTGCGGAACTCGGTCGGCTTCGACTTCGACCCGCAGACGGGGAATCTGTGGGAGAGCGAGAACGGCCCGAGCTGCAACGACGAGATCAACCGGATCATCGAGGGCGGGAACTTCGGCTGGGGATCGAGCGAGACGTGCTCCGCCCCGCCGCAGGCGCCGAGGAACACGAACCAGGACGGGCCGAACCCCATCATGCCGAAGCGCTTCTACACGCCGACGATCGCGCCGACCGGCCTGGTCTTCTGCGACCACTGCTCCCTCGGCGCCCGGCAGAACGGAGACATCTTCTTCGGCGCGTACAACACGGGACAGATCCGCGACCTCACCCTGACCGACAACCGGCGGGGCGTCGCCGCGCAGGACGTCGTCTTCACGAACTCCGACGGGATCTTCTCGATGGAGGCGGGGCCGGACGGACGCCTGTACTTCAGCGACTCGACCGCGATCTGGAGGCTCTCGCGAGCGTAGGCGACGGCGGACGCGAACTGTCCCTTTGCAGCTCCGCCCACCGGGAGTAGCGTTGGGGAAAGGTCGCGCGCGAAGCCCGCGCGCTGGGGGCTCGCGGTAGCACCGGGCAGCAAGGAGAGAGGGCCATGAGGATCGGGCCGGCGAAGCGAGTGATCGAGGTCGATCCTGTGGAGGAGCCGGTCCCCGGCCTCGTGCCCGAGGAGCCGATCCCCGTTCCGAATAGCCCGACCGAGCCCAGCTCGCCCGAGCCGGAACGCGTGCCCGAAAGCGTCCCGGAGAGCGTTCCCGAGCCGGAGAAAGAGCCGGCGGGCTCTCGCGCCCGATCGGGCAAGTGAGCATCGCGCTCCTCCCCTCCGACGCGCTGGAGCGCTCCCTCGTTGCGGAGCCGCTCACCGCGTGGCGGGCATGGACGCTCTCGGGAAGTCGCCGGACGGGGTACCTGCTTCGCCCGATCGCCGGTCGCGCGAATCCGTGGCCAAGGAGGCGTCCCGCTCGCGCATCGTGCTGGTGGCCGCAGTTCCACGAGGCGCCCGACGAGCGGTGCCGCTGCGGGCTGCACGCCGTGACGGAGGAGCGCCTGCTTCGCTGGACGAGGAGCCCCGCAGTCATCGGAACCGTTGCGCTCTGGGGACGGGTGATCGAGCACGAGAACGGGTTCCGTGCGGAGTTCGCCTATCCGCAGCGGCTACGACTCGTGTGCCACGTCTGCATCTGGCGATATGGACTCCATCAGGCGGAGTGCGACGTCGTCGCCCGCATGGAGCGCGGACGCCTCGTTCCGCTGTGCGGAGACCACCTCGACCTCAGCCTGCGTTGCGGGTTGCGATTCCGCTCCGTGGAGCCGGCACGCGACGTCAACGGCGCGCTCCTCGGGGAGTACGCGGTGGATCCGCTTCCCATCGCCGGGGTCGCCGCGTAGACGCGGTTCCCGTTCCGTCCTTCGGACGCGGTCGACCTAGACTCCGTCGCGATGGACGTCTGGGATGCCATCTCCACCCAGCGGGCGGTGCGGGAGTTCTCCGATCGCCCGATCGCGGACGACGTGCTCGATCTCATCGTCGCGGCGGACGGCGCGCGCCGAGCTCCAACAACCAACAGCGGCGCGCGTTCGTCGTCTGCACCGACCGCGAGCATCTCCGGGAGCTGTCCGCGGTCGGCGACTACGCGGATCACCTCGCGGGCGCGGCGGCCGCCGTTGCCCTGGTCACGCCGGTGGCGGAGGAGGACTGGCAGCGTGAGATCGACGCGCTCGATCTCGGACACGCCGCGCAGAACATGATGCTCTGTGCGTGGGAGCTCGGGATCGGCAGCGTGCACGCGGCCGTCTACGACGAGCGGCGGGCGCACGACCTGCTCGGACTGCCCGAGGGCCAGCGCTGCGACTATCTGCTGTCCTTCGGCTATCCGAGGGATCCTGCCGAGCTGAGGCGGCGCTCGAAGGCGGGAGGACGCAGGCCGCTCGAGGAGCTCGTGCACCGCGAACGCTGGTAGGCGGTCGAGCTTACTGGGCCGTCGAGGCGTAGGAAGCCGAGCCGTTCGACTTCTCGGTCTCGGAGGACGCGCTCCGCGGAAGGAAGACCTTGAAGGAGGCGCCGCCTCCATCACGCTCGTCGACCCACGCGCGGCCGCCGTGGATCTCGGCGAACCGCGAGACGAGGGAGAGGCCGATGCCGACGCCCGGGTTGTGCTTCACGCTCTCGTTGCCCTGACGGAACGGCTCGAAGATCGTCGCGCGAAGCTCCTCGGGAACGCCGGGGCCCGCGTCTTCCACGACCAGGAGCGCGCCGTCGTTCTCTCCGCGGACCGTCACCCAGATCGGCGTCCCCGGCGGCGTGTAGCGGATCGCGTTCGTCACCAGGTTCTCGACGATGCGCTCGATCTGAGGGCTGTCCACCTCCGCGAGGACCCCTTCCTGGATGTCCCGGCGGATCGGGTGGTCCTCGTCGGTGCATTCGCGCAGCACCGTCTCCGTCAGCTTGCCGACGTCGGCGAGCTCGCGGTTCTCCGCGACGTCGGAAGCCGAGAGCCGGTCGAGGTCGAGGAGGTTCGTCACGAGCCGGTGGAGACGTCGCGCGTTCCACGCCATCCCGCGGGTGAGGTCCTTCGCGTCCTCCGGTGAAAGCGCGAGGTCATCGCGCTCGAGCATCGTGGCGCTGCCCAGGATCGTCGTGAGGGGAGTTCGGATATCGTGCGAGACCGCCTGCATGAACGACTTCTCCATCTCGCGGAGGGCCGTCAGCCGCTGGGTGGCCTCCTTCTCCGTCGAGAGGGCCTCGCGCAACCGCTCCTCGATCCGTTTCTGCTCGGTGATGTCGTACATCACGCCCTGGAGGGCGACCGGCTTGCCCTTCTCGTCCGGCAGCGCGTCGGCCTCCTCCCGGATCCAGACGATGCGGCCGCTCTTGCCGATCAGGCGGTACTCACACTGCAGCCGGCCCTCGCCTCGGAGAAGCCGCTGCTCAGCCTCGAGGGCCGCCTCGCGGTCCTCCGCGACGATGCGGTCGTTCCAGAGCTCGCCGCTCTCCATCCACTCGTCCGCCACGCCCTCGTGGGTCAGCGTCAGCTCGCAGCCGCCGTCCACCGCCGCGAACTCCAGCGTCACCCGGGTGTAGTCCTGGGAAAACTGCGGCACGCCGAAGGTGAACACCAGCTTCCGCGGCCGCTC
>JBJMLP010000258.1:0-7615 GCA_045805245.1 Actinomycetota bacterium
GAGCGTGCTCAACGCGGGCGACGGAACGCACGAGCATCCGACGCAGGCGCTCCTCGACCTCTACACGATCCGGGAACGGCTCGGCTCGATCGATGGCAGGCGCGTCGCGATCACCGGCGACGTGCTGCACTCCCGGGTCGCACGCTCGCTCTCCTTCGCCCTGGTGACGATGGGCGCGGAGGTGACGCTTGTCGGTCCGCCGACCCTGATCCCGCCCGACGCGCCGCTCTGGGGCGTCCACGTCTCCTACGACCTCGACGAGGTGCTGCCGAAGCTCGACGTGTGCTACATGCTCCGCGTGCAGCGGGAACGCCAGCGCCAGCAGTACTTCCCGAGCGTTCGCGAGTACTCGAGGCTCTTCGGCCTCTCCCGCGAGCGGGTGGAGACGCTTCCCGCGAGCGCGATGATCATGCACCCCGGGCCGATGAACCGCGGTGTGGAGATCGACTCCGACGTCGCGGACCTGCCGCAGTCGGTGATCGAGGAACAGGTGACGAACGGCATCGCGGTGCGGATGTCGCTCCTCTATCTGATGCTCGGCGGAAGCTCCGGCTCTGCCTCAGGGGAGGTGAGCGCCGATGCCTGAGCGGCTGCTGCTCCGCGGCGGGCGCGTCGTCGATCCGGCGTCGGACACGGATGCCGTCTCGAACATCCTGGTGGAGGACGGACGGGTGGCGGCGATCGGAGAGGACGTCCGGTCCGAAGCGACCGTCCTCGATTGCGACGGACTGATCGTCGCGCCCGGGCTGGTTGACCTGCACGCGCATCTGCGTCAGCCCGGGCGAGAGGACAAGGAGACCGTCGAGACGGGCTCGCGCGCCGCCGCTGCCGGCGGCTACACGGCGGTCGCCGCGATGGCGAACACCGATCCCGTGGCCGATCACGTCGGCGTCATCGAGGAGGTTCGCGCGCTCGCGGCAGAGGCGGGCCTCTGCGACGTCTTCCCGGTCGGGGCGATCACGAAGGGGCTCGGCGGCGAGTCGCTCGCGGAGATCGGAGAGCTCGCCGGCGCGGGCGTCCGGATCTTCTCCGACGATGGGAAGCCGGTTCCGACCGCTCGGCAGCTGCGGATGGCCCTCCAGTACGCGCAGGCGTTCGACGTGGTGATCGCCGAGCATTGCGAGGACGCCTCTCTCGCGGAGGGCGCGCAGATGCACGAGGGGTACTCCTCCGCGACGTTCGGTCTCGCGGGCTCACCGGGGGAGGCCGAGGAGATCGTCGTTGCGCGCGACGTCGCGCTCACCAAGCTGACGGGCGGACGACTCCATCTCTGTCACCTCTCGAGCGCGGCGTCCGTGGATCTCGTCCGCCGGGCCAAGGCGGCGGGACTCCGCGTGACGGCGGAAGTGACGCCGCACCACCTCACCTTCGTCGACGAGGACCTCTCCACGTACGACACAAACCTGAAGGTGAATCCTCCCCTTCGGGGCCTGGACGACCGCGAAGCGCTGCGGGCGGGCCTCGCGGACGGAGCGATCGACGCGGTCGCGACGGACCATGCGCCACACGCCGTGGAGGAGAAGGAGGCCGAGTTCGATCAGTCGCCGCCCGGAACGATCGGGCTCGAGACGGCGCTGGCGGCGATCCTCACCGAGCTCGTGGAGCCCGGAACCATCTCCGTGACTCGGGCGATCGAGGCGCTCTCCACCGCGCCGGCACGCATCCTTGGCCTCCCGGAGCACGGAGGACCGATCGCGCAGGGCCGGGCCGCCAACCTGGCCGTGTTCGATCCCTCGGCGACCTGGGTCGTCGAGGCGCCGTTCGCGTCGAGGAGCCGCAACAGCGCCTTCCTCGGCAGGACGCTGACCGGTCGTGTCGTCCACACGCTCCTCCGCGGAGAGCTCACCGTGGCGGACGGGAAACCGACCCGTTGACGGCCGAACGCGCGACGGCCGAAACCGGAACGCGAGCGCGATGACGCGAACGCCGCCCGCGCTCCTGGCGCTTGAGGACGGATCGACGTTCCGTGGCCGCTCCCTCGGCTCGCCCGGAGAGGCGTTCGGCGAGGTCGTGTTCAACACGGCGATGTCCGGCTACCAGGAGGTGATGACCGATCCCTCCTACGCGCGACAGATCGTCACGATGACCGCTTCGCAACAGGGCAACTACGGAACGAACGGAGACGACCCCGAGTCCGAGGTCGTCCGCGTCGCCGGTCTCGTCGTCCGCGAGGCGAGTCGCCGCGCGTCGAGCTGGCGCGCCCAGCGGACGCTCGCCGAGGAGCTGTCCGGCGCCGGCGTCGTGGGCGTCGAGGCCGTCGACACGAGGAGGCTGACGCTCGCGATCCGCGAGCACGGCGCGATGCGCGGTGCGATCTCCACCGAGGACCTCGACCCCGGATCCCTGGTCGGACGCGTGCGGGAGAGCGCAGGGATGGAGGGCGCCGACCTTGCGGCCTCGGTGAGCGCGTCGGATCCCTACCGCGCGGAGGACCTCGTCGGGCCCACGGACGACTCCCGTGGCCCCGTGTTCCGGGTTGCCGCCTACGACTTCGGCATGAAACGGAACATCCTCCGTCGGCTCGCCGCGACGGGTTGTGACACAACGGTCTTTCCGGCCCGGACGCCCGCCTCGGAGGTTCTGGGCGGCGGGTTCGACGGCGTGTTCCTCTCCAACGGCCCCGGCGATCCTGCGGCGACCGCGTACGGAACGAACGTCGCGCGGGAGCTCCTCGGCAAGGTGCCGGTGTTCGGCATCTGCCTCGGCCATCAGCTCCTCGCGCGGGCGCTCGGCGGCACCACCTTCAAGATGCCCTTCGGGCACCGCGGAGCGAACCAGCCCGTGAAGGATCTCCATTCCCGCCGGGTGGAGGTCACCTCGCACAACCACGGCTTCGCCGTCGACCCCCGTCCGTGGGGTGTGTCCGGATCGCCGGTGCCGGAGGACGCACCCGTCGTGGAGACGGAGCGCGGCCGGATCGCCCTCACGCACTGGAACCTCAACGACGGCACGCTGGAGGGCCTCCGCTGCCTCGACGTCCCCGCGTTCTCGGTGCAGTACCACCCGGAGGCGGCTCCGGGTCCTCACGACTCGCGATACCTCTTCGACGCGTTCCGGGAGCTGATGCATGCCGAGGCGTGAGGATCTCCGCTCGATCCTGTTGATCGGCTCGGGCCCGATCGTGATCGGGCAGGCGTGCGAGTTCGACTACTCGGGAAGCCAGGCCTGCAAGGTGCTTCGCCGCGAGGGCTACCGCGTGTCGCTCGTGAACTCCAATCCCGCGACGATCATGACGGACCCCGATCTCGCCGACCGCACGTATGTCGAACCGCTGACGCCGGAGTCGGTGCTCTCGGTCATCGAGCGGGAGCGGCCGGACGCGTTGCTGCCGACCCTCGGCGGCCAGACGGGTCTCAACGTCGCGGTCGAGCTCGCGGAGAGCGGCGCGATCGCCGCGAACGGCGTGGAGCTGATCGGCGCCCAGCTCGACGCTATCCGGCGCGCGGAGGACCGCAGCGGCTTCCGGCGGACGATGGAGGACGCCGGGCTTCCGGTTCCTCGGTCCGGAACGGCGATGAACGCCGAGAACGCCGTGGAGCTCGGCGCGAGCATCGGCTTCCCCGTGATCGTTCGGCCGTCGTTCGTCCTCGGCGGCGGCGGCACCGGGTTCGCGAACGAGCGCGACGAGCTCGCCGCGCTCGCTCGAAGCTCCCTCGCGCTGTCTCCCGTCGGGGAGATCCTGATCGAGGAGTCCCTCCGCGGCTGGAAGGAGTTCGAGCTCGAGGTGATGCGGGACGTTACGGACAACGCGGTGATCGTCTGCTCGATCGAGAACCTCGACCCGATGGGGATCCACACCGGTGACTCCATCACGGTGGCGCCGGTCCAGACGCTCACCGACCGGGAGTACCAGGACATGCGCGACACCGCGCTCGCGTGCATCCGGGCGATCGGAGTCGAGACCGGCGGCTCCAACATCCAGTTCGCGGTCGATCCGCGCGACGGCCGGATGGTGCTGATCGAGATGAACCCGCGCGTGTCGCGCTCCTCCGCGCTCGCGTCGAAGGCGACGGGATTCCCGATCGCGAAGATCGCGGCGCTGCTGGCCGTCGGATACCGGCTCGACGAGATCCGTAACGACATCACGGGGGAGACGCCGGCGGCGTTCGAGCCCGCGCTCGACTACGTCGTCGTGAAGATCCCGCGGTTCGCGTTCGAGAAGTTCCCGGAAGCCGACGCGGGCCTCACCACGATCATGAAGTCGGTCGGAGAGGTCATGGCGATCGGGCGCACGTTCAAGGAGGCGCTCGGCAAGGCCTGGCGCTCGATGGAGCGAACGGGCTTCGAGCTCGGTGGCTCCGCGCTTGCGGCCGTGCCGACGGAGGACCCGAAAGAGGCGTTGGAGATCCCGGGGGAGTGGCGCCTGCACCGCGTGGAGCGCGCGCTCGCGGACGGAGCGTCGATCGAGGACGTTGCCGGGCGGACGGGGATCGACCCCTGGTTCGTCGATCAGATCGCTCTGGTAGCCGAAGGTGCGGCCGCCCTCGCCGGCAGGCAGCTCGGGGATCTCTCCGCCGAGGATCTCCTTGAGGCGAAGCGGCTCGGCCTCTCCGATGCCCGCATCGGAGTCCTGACCGGCTCCGACGAGGCCGCGGCTCGCGCCCGCCGCTCGATGCTCGGAGTGCAGCCCGTGTTCAAGACCGTCGACAC
Organism: Actinomycetota bacterium; assembly: GCA_045805245.1. Taxonomy (GTDB): domain Bacteria; phylum Actinomycetota; class UBA4738; order UBA4738; family JBJMLN01; genus JBJMLN01. Next base: position 4,651 of record JBJMLP010000258.1, read on the forward strand.
CTGCGCGGGAGAGTTCCCGGCGACGACGCCCTACCACTACTCCACCTACGAGGAGGAGACCGAGGTGCGGGAGGCCGAACGTCCTCGCATCCTGATCCTCGGCTCGGGACCGAACCGCATCGGGCAGGGCATCGAGTTCGACTACGCATGTGTTCACGCCGCGTACGCCGTTCGCGACGCGGGCTTCGAAGCGGTCATGCTCAACAGCAACCCGGAGACGGTCTCGACCGACTACGACACGAGCGATCGCCTCTACTTCGAGCCGGTCGCGCTGGAGGATGTTCTGGCGGTCTGCGAGGCGGAGCAGCCCGCCGGCGTGATCGTGCAGTTCGGCGGCCAGACGCCCCTGCGGCTCGCGAAGGAGCTCGAGGCGGCCGGATTTCCGATCCTCGGAACGCGTCCCGAAGCGATCGATCTCGCGGAGGACCGCGGCAAGTTCGCGACCCTTCTGGAGGAGCTCGGCATCGCGGCGCCGCCGCACGGCGAAGCCCGGACGCTCGCGGAGGCGCACGAGGTCGCGCGACGGATCGGATATCCGGTGGTCGTGCGGCCGTCGTACGTGCTGGGCGGGCGAGCCATGGAGATCGTCTACGGAGAGGGAGACCTCGATGCCTTCGTCGCGAACGCGACCGCTGCGTCTCCCGATCACCCGATCCTGATCGACCGGTTCCTCGAGGGCGCCATCGAGGTCGACGTCGACGCCGTGTGCGACGGGACCGACGTCTTCATCGGTGCCGTGATGGAGCACATCGAGGAGGCGGGGGTGCACTCCGGGGACTCCTCCTGCGCGATCCCGCCACAGACGCTCTCCGATGCCGAACTTGACCAGGTGGAGGAGATCACGCGCGCGGTCGCGCGACGGCTCCCCGTCCGTGGTCTGCTGAACGTCCAGCTCGCCGTGAAGGACGAGCAGGTCTGGATGATCGAGGCGAACCCGCGGGCCTCGCGCACCGTGCCGTTCGTGGCCAAGGCGACCGGCGTCTCGCTCGCGCGCGCGGCGACGCAGATCGCTTGCGGCAGAACGATCTCCGAGCTCATCGAGGCCGGGGAGCTTCCACCGGACGAGGCGCGGTATCGCCATCTCCCGCACGTTTCCGTGAAGGCCGCGGTGCTGCCCTTCTCACGGTTCGTCGGCGTTGACACGATCCTCGGCCCGGAGATGAAGTCGACCGGGGAGGTCATGGGCGTCGACGCGCAGACCGGAACGGCGCTCGCGAAGGCGCTCGTGGCGAGCGGTTCGGCGCTCCCTCGGACTGGCACGGTGTTCATCTCCGTTGCCAATCGCGACAAGCGGTCGATCCTGTTCCCGGCGCAGCGGATGGCGGACATGGGCTTCCGGATCCTCGCGACGAAAGGCACGGCGGCCGTGCTGTCGCGCGCGGGCGTGCGTGTCGAGGTCGTGGCGAAGGTCTCGGAGGGCGACGCGAGCATCGCCGATCGGATCGGCGCAGGAGAGATCGACCTGATCGTCAACACGCCGTTCGGCCGCGGTCCGCGAAGCGACGGCTATTTCATCCGCACCGCCGCGGCGGCGGCCGGGATCCCGTGCATCACGACGATCCCCGGCGCGCTCGCGGCGCTTCGCGGCATCGAGGCCCTCCGCGGCCCCGATCCGGAGCCGCGGTCGTTGCAGGAGTACCACGCAGCGATCCCACGGCTGCCGACGCAGGAGCGGCTCGCCGCGGTTCTCGGCAGCGGCGCGGCCTCGCAGGAGAACTCCTCCGATCGGGCGCAGGCGAAGGGGCGCTGGGCGTGAAACGCGTTCGCGCGGAGATCCTCTCCACCCGCCGGCTCGGGAGCTTCCGAACGCTCACGATCGTCGCGCCGGAGATCGCGGAGCTCGCCAACCCCGGGCAGTTCGTGACGATCGCGATGCCGGAGGGACGCGAGTTCTTCCTGCGGCGGCACTTCCCGATCCATCAGGCGTCTCGGCGAGGAGGTTGGGCGGGAACCCTCGAGTTCGCGTTCGAGCCCGCCGGCTTGGGGAGCGGATGGCTCGCGGGCGCGGAGGCGCACGAGTTCCTCGACGTCATCGGCCCCCTCGGCAAGGGGTTCGACTATCCGAGGAGCCTGACGAACTGCCTGCTCGTCGCGGAGGGACGCGGCGCGCCGGGCATCTATTTCCTGGCGCAGGAGCTCCGCGCGCAGGGCAAGCGCGTCGATCTCCTCGTCGGCTCGGAGACGCAGGAGCGGATCTTCAAGCCGATCGAGGCCAAACGGCTCTCTCAGACCCTCAGCGTCCGCACGAGCGACGGAACGATGGGGGAGCCGGGGACGGTGCTCGATGCGATCGCCGACGTCGCGGAGCACTGCGGAAGCGAAGTCGTGTACGCGGCCGGCCCGCGGCCGATGCTCCGCGCCGTCGCGGCGTTCTGCGCGCAGCAAAACCTTCCGGCCCAGGTCGCGGTGGACGAGCGGATGGCGTGCGGCATCGGCCTCTGCTTCACCTGCGTCGTTCCGGTCGCCCGCAAGGACGGAACCCGGTACGACAACCTCCGCGCCTGCTGGGAAGGACCGGTGTTCAACCCCGGGCGCGTGCTCTGGGACCGTTGGGGCCAGGGAGCGCCCACGATGACGCCGACGCCGCCGGAGGGCTTTCCGGCCGTGCGCACATGGCCGGGGTGAGTCCCGACCTGTCGGTGGATCTCGCCGGCGTCCGGTTTCCGACTCCGGTCCTTGTCGCGTCGGGGTGTTTCGGCACCGGCGCGGAGGGAGCCGAGCTCGTCGACGCCTCCACGCTCGGCGGCATCGTCACCCGGACGATCACCCCGCTGCCGGAGAAAGGAGCGTCCACGCCCCGGTTAGCGGAAACGCCGTCCGGGATGCTCTCCGCGGTCGGCCTGCAGAACCCCGGCGTCGAGGCGTTCCTGGCGGAGGATCTTCCGCGGCTCGCGGCCTTCGGCGTGCCGCTGATCGTCTCGGTCGGCGGCCGGACGCTCGATGACTTCGTCACGGTCGCGAGCGC
>JBJMLP010000259.1:0-12477 GCA_045805245.1 Actinomycetota bacterium
CGCTCCGGCGGCGGCTCGTCCCGCCGCGGCCGCTGCTCCGGCAGCCGTCGCTCCGGTGGCGCCGGCCGCTGCGGTGGCGGCGCCCGTTCGTACCGCGCCTCCGCCGACGGGGAAGCCGCCGGCGCCGAAGCCGGGAGCGCCGGACAAGCACCGTCTCCTCGCGCTCGTCCCCCCGGAGGGCATCCAGCGCGTGGAGCGCGAGCAGGGCGACCGGATCAACGTCTGGCCGCACCTCATGCTCGAGGAGTTCGTGGCGATGCTCGTGGTTCTCGCGCTGCTGACGATCTTCTCGAGCTTCGTGAACGCGCCGCTCCGCGAGCTCGCGAACCCGAACTTGACGCCGAATCCCTCCAAGGCCCCGTGGTACTTCCTCGGCCTCCAGGAGCTCCTGCGCTACTTCCACCCGATGGTCGCGGGCATCACGATCCCGACCTTCATCCTGATCGGCCTCGCGGCCGTGCCGTTCGTGGACCGCAACCCGAGCAACAAGCCCGGCGATCGCAAGCTCGCGATCACGTTGTTCACGATGCTGTTCATGTTCGGCGCGACGCTCACGATCGTGGGCTCGTTCTTCCGCGGCCCGGGTTACAACTGGGCGTGGCCGTGGGCACAAGGGGTGTTCTTCGAGCTATGACGCCCTTGCTCTCGATCTCCACCGGCACCCTTGCGCTGATCGTGATCGTGCTGATCGTGGACATCTTCGTGATCATGTTCCTGGTCTCGTTCAACCGCTCCCGCCGGCGCGGAACTGAGGAGGGGAAGGGCCCCAAGCCGATCTCCCGCCGCGAGTTCCTACGGCGCTCGCTCCTGTCCTCGCTCGCCGTCTTCGGCGCGCAGTTCGGCGCCGCGACGATCGCGTTCCTCTGGCCGAACCTGAAGGGCGGCTTCGGATCGGTGATCAACGCCGGAAAGGTCGACGACATCAAGAACCAGATCAACCAGACGAACCAGCCCTTCTACTTCGGCTCGGGTCGCTTCTACATCGTTCCCTACAGCGGCACCGGAAAGGACCCGGCGACGGGCATCGACTACGTCACCCAGGGCGTCGTGAGCGATGGCCTGATGCCGCTGTACCAGCGCTGCGCACACCTCGGATGTCGTGTCCCGTTCTGCCTCTCGTCGAAGTGGTTCGAGTGTCCGTGCCACGGATCGAAGTACAACGAGGCGGGCGAGTGGCAGCTCGGGCCCGCTCCGACCGGGATGCAGCGCTTCAAGATCACGGTCACCGGCGGCGACGTGATGGTGGACACCTCCGACGTGTCCACTCCGGGACCGCCGCGGGGAACCGACACGATCCACGAGCCGCCGCAGGGACCGTTCTGCGTGGCGCCGGGCTGATGCCGGCAGGGATCCTCGCACTCAGCTCCGACGCCGGCGTTCTCATCGCCGTCGCCGGTCTCGTCGTCCTCGTGGTGGCCGCCGCCGCGATCCTGCTCCGGAACCGGCCGAAGCGGACGGCGCCGCCCGACATCCCGGCGGCGATGCGACCGGCGCCTTCGGACACCGACCTGGAGACGCCCCTGTTCCAGAAGCTCCAGGGCTGGGGGCTTCTCCTGATCGTCTTCTTCGTGATCTGGGTCCCCGTGATGTGGCTCCGCGAGCCCGCCACCAACCTGACGCAGGACCGCTCGCTGAAGACCGACTCGATCGAGCGCGGAAGCAAGGCCGTCCAACTCTTCAGCGAGGAGAACTCCGGCGGCATCGGCTGCGTGCGATGCCATGGTGTCCAGCTGACCGGCGGGCAGAACCTCTACAACGGCAGCGTCGTGCAGGTCCCGAACCTGACGACCGTCTGCGGAGGAGCCTCCACCGGGCACCCGCTCATCAAGAGCGTCGACGACATCTATACGACGATCGAGGAGGGCCGCAACGACATGCCGTCGTGGAGCATCCGCTTCGCCGGCGCGCTCGACGACCAGCAGATCCAGGACATCGTGCTGTACCTGATCTCGATCCAGAAGGTCCCCTTCAAGGACAACGTCTGCACCAACCCCGTGGCCGCGGCTGCGGCGGCGACCCCGTCGGCTGCGGCGCCTTCGCCGAGCGGAGGCTCCGGCGGCGGTTCCGGGTCCTCAGGGGGGTCGGGCGGGTCCGGCGGCGGGTCGAGCTCCGGGACGCCTGCTCCTTCCGGGAGCGCGTCGCCGTGATCGCCGCCATCACCGAGTCGAAGTGCCTGTTCTTCACCGGCATCGACTGCGGAACGCTCACGAAGGGCGTCCTCGTCGTCATCACGGCGTTCGTGCTGTTCGTCGGAAGCATCTATGTGCTGCTGTCCGCGGTGTTCGGCCGGAGGCTCGGCTACCTCGTGATGTCGGTCGCGTTCTTCGCCTGGATGATCCTGTTCTCGGGGCTCTGGACGTTCGGCGCGCCCGGCACCCCTCGGAACCTCGGCCCGCGCGGCCTGGAGCCGGCGTGGGTCCCGCTCGAGGGAAGCTTCTCGGTCGAGTCGCAGCAGTATCCGGAGATCCAGAAATACCCCGGCCCGCCGTGGAAGACGCCACCGCCCTCGCTCGCGGCGTCGGTGCAATCGGTGACGGGCTCGTTCCAGGCGTTCCTGGCCGACGAGGCGAACGCGCAGCTCGGGCGCGATCCGGAGGCGATCGACGCGATCCCTCCGACGGCGTTCGCCGTGCAGAACATCAAGTTCGCCGCGCACGGCTCCACGTCGCTCGCGGCCGCGGTCGCCTTCTACTCCGGCGGAGGGCCGGCGATCACCGTGTTCGCGTACCACGACAGCGGGAGCGTTCCCCGGTACTCGTGGATGTTCTTCGGAGGCTCGATCGTGTTGTTCCTCCTGCACCTGCCGTTCCTCGACAAGGCGGAACGCAAGCGCAAGGAGATCCTCACGGGCGGCAACGCGCCTCCCTGGTACGGACCGGCCTAGGCGAAGGGGATAACGATGCTCGCTGCGGGACTGCTGGACGAAGGCGCGGTTCAGTTCATCCTCTTCGGCGTGATGGTGGTGGGGATGTTCATCCTGCTCATCATCACGGTCGACAAGTAGCGGAACCCGTTCGACAACGCGTCGGCTCGGAGAGCCGCCGATCCTTCAGCCGTAGCCGACGTCCGGCGCGGCCTTGCCCTTTCGCACGGCCGCGAGCGCGGCCTTCCGCTGCTCGTAGAACGCGAGGATCTGGAGCTCGATCGCGAGGTCCACCTTCCGCACCGAGACGCCCTCCGGCACGGAGATGACCGAGGGAGCGAAGTTCAGGATCGAGCGGATCCCGGCGTCCATCATGCGGTCGGCTACGTCCTGCGCGACGGCACCGGGGGTGCAGATCATCCCGATCGCGGCGTCGAGGGAGGCGACCACCTCCGGCAGCGCGTCGATGGAACGGATCGGAAGGCCGCCGACGATCTCCCCCACCTTGTCGGGGTCGGCGTCCACGAGCGCCGCGATGCGGAAGCCGCGCTCGGGGAACCCGCGGTAGTTCGCGAGCGCGTGACCGAGGTTCCCGACCCCCGCCAGCACGATCGGCCAGGGCTGTGAGAGCCCGAGCTCCCGGCGCACCTGGTGGATCAGATACGCGACGTCGTAGCCCACACCGCGGGTGCCGTAGGAGCCAAGGTGGGAGAGGTCCTTGCGGACCTTGGCGGAGTTGACGCCCGCGGCGCGCGCCAGCGCGTCGGAGGAGACGGTGGTCGCTCCGTCCTCCGCGAGCTCGACGAGAGCCCGCAGGTAGACCGGAAGTCGGGCGACGGTGGCCTCGGGGATCACACGCTCCGTCAACGCGGATCACCGCTGTCCGCAGGCACGTTCGGGATGGTAGCGCGATTGTGAATCCGCCTTCAACGTGCGGCGCGGCTCCCGTGAGCTCGAACGTCAGTCCGTGAGCGCGCGAGCGAGAGCGTCGGGGTCGACGACGAGCTCGAAGAGCTCCACCCCGTCGACGAGGACGACCGGGATGCGGACGCCGTACTCCATCTCGAGGTCGTCCCTCCCCTCCACGTCGATCTCCTCGAGCTCGAAGGGGTTCCGCTCCCGCTCGGCGAGGACGACCCGCTTCGCGGTCTCGCAGAGACCGCATCCCTCCCGCGTATAGAGCACGACTCGCCTCATGAAGCCGAGAGCCTACCCAGCATCGGCTGTGAATCTCCCGAGAAACGGGCCTCCGTGAACGGCATTCGATAGAACAGGATGCGGCCATGCCCGACGACCTCGCCGACGATCTCGAGCTGCATCGCCGCCTCGGCGGCCGGGACGTCACGGCGTTCGACGAGCTGTTCCGCCGCTACGGAGCCGCTGCACACGGCCTGGCCCTCCGCGTGACGGGGCAGGAGCTCCTCGCCCAAGAGGTCGTGCAGGACGCCTTCCTCGCGCTCTGGAGGGCGCCCGAGGCCTACGACCCCTCCCGGGGTCCGTTCCTAACGTTCTTCCTGTCGCTCGTCCATCACCGGGCCGTGGACACCGTCCGCCGGGAGGAGCGCCTCCGTAAGCGCACCGAGCGTGCTCTGAACCCCGGAGACATCTATGGCGAAGATGTAGCGGAGGGTGTCGTCGAGGAGGCCTACCTGGGCCAACGGCGGCTCGAGGTGCGTGATGCCCTCTCCACCCTCCCCGCGGACCAACGGAAGGTGTTGGAGATGGCCTACTTCGGAGGCTCCACCCAGGCACAGATCTCCATCGAGCTGGGCATCCCCATCGGAACGGTGAAGACCCGGACGCTCGCCGCGATGCGTAAGCTCCGCCGGGCGCTCTACCGGGAGGACTGAGGGTGGCCGACACCCACGAGTGGATCGAGGAGCTCCTGGCCGGCTACGTGCTGCGGAGCCTCTCCGGCGAGGACGCCGTCGTGGCCGACCGCCTGCTGTCCGAACACGTTCCCTCCTGCCCGAGGTGCCGGGACACGCTGGCGGCGTTCCAGGGCGTCGCGGGGGAGGTTGCCCTGGCCCCCACGCCCGTCCCGCCGCCCCAACTCGTGCGGCCGCGGATGCACGAGCTCCTCGGAGAGCCGTCCGGCCGCAAGCGGCGCCGTCCGATGCCGCTGTGGGCCGCGGCCGCGAGCGTCGTCGCACTCGTCGGCCTCGCCGGATGGAACGTGAGCCTCGGTTTCCGCGCCAATCACGCGGAGGATCAGAAGAGCACACTCCTCAGCGCCCTCGACGCGGCTTCGCGGCCCGACTCCGAGCAGGTGCTGCTCGATCCGGCCGGATCGAGCCCGCAGGGACCGATGACCGAGATCCGTGCCCCCGGCGTCGAGCCGATCTACCTCGTCGGCCGGGACATCCCGGAGCCCGGCGCGGGACACGTGTATCAAGTCTGGCTCGGCAGCGCGGGCCGGTACCGGCCGGTCGGCAGGTTCTTCCCCGACGAGAACGTCACGGTGCTCGAGCTCCATCACGTGAACCCGAGCGTCTACGACGAGATCCTCATCACCGAGGAGCTCGCCGGAGCCACACCGACGCGGCCGTCGCCCGCCACCCGCTGGCAGGCGAGCCTTACAGCTGGCTGATCGAGCGGATCAACAGGAACACCCCGACGCCCGCGATCGCGAGCGCGCTCAGGAGCGGCAGGATCTGACCCACACTCGAGCTCATCTTTCGTGAGACGAGATCGCGCGCGCTGAGCGCCGCCACGCCGACGATGATCAACGCGGCGGCGAGTCCCACGGAGAACGCGACGATCAACCCCAGCGCGAACGGGACCCGGTGAATCGCGACGCCCGCGACCAGGACGATCACCGCGGTCGGCGACGGAAGGATCCCTCCCGCCAGGGCGAGCGCCGTCAGGCCTTTCCTCGAGAGCACGGGGCCGTCCGGCACGAGATGCGTGTGGGCGCGGCCTCCGTGCGTGTGCTGCTCGTCGACCACGGACGAGGCCACGGCGATCCCGTTGAGCGGCAGAGCGGGGCGATCCGTCGAGAGCCCCGCTCCGACCAGCTCGCGTTCCCGGACCTCCTGTTCGTGGAGATGTTCGTGGTCGTGGGGGTGGTCGTGCTCCTCTTCCGGGAGGCTTTCACTCTCGGAGTGATGGTGGTCGGACACCGCGGCCGCCGCCCGGCTCCGCCCGCGATAGCGGACCACGAAGAGTCCCACCCCGAGGGAGACGACGACGATCCCGGACAGGAGCCCGAGCCACGGGTACACGTCCTCCGGGCGCGGGAACAAGCTCTGCGCGTAGAGGACGACGAGACCGAGCGCGATCACCGACACGGTGTGCATCAGCGACACGGCCACGCCCACGGTGACGGCGTGACGGATCCGTCCGCCGGCGCCGACGAGGTAGGCGGCCATGAGCGTCTTTCCGTGACCGGGAAGGATCGCGTGGAGCGCTCCGAAGCCGATCGCGAGCAGCAGGCAGAGCGCGACGACCGCAGCGCTCAGGCCGGAACGGTCGACGAGTGCGGCGAAGGACCCGCCGATCACTCCCGGGCGCGCGCCGCTCGCGTCCGCGGATCCCGCCGTCACGACGTTGCTCGCTCCCGGCGCGAACGAGAAGGTCGCCTCCGTCACATGGAGCGGGCTCTGGAGGAGGTTCGCGGGATAGGCGCGGAGCTCGTCGCTCACCGAGCTCACCGGCACCGAGGAGTTCCGCACGGCCTCTCCGTTCGCGCCGAGCGCCGTGATCTCCCGCCAGCCGATGTGGTCTTGGTAGTTGTCGTCCACGTAGTGCACGGGCCCAGACGTCGGGACGGGCCCGGTGAACTCCGCGTCGAGGCGCAGAACCTTCAGCCCTCCCTGTCCGGGATGGAACGCCATCCGCGCGGATCCCACCGAGAGGCGCACGGGCTCTCCGCCGACGGTGAGATGGACCTGCGAGAGCAGCTGCGGCGCGGTGCGGCGGGCCCATGCCTGTTGCTCCGTCGCGCTCGCCGTTCCGTCGCCGTTCGCGTCGATCCGCTGCTGCGTCTCCTGGTACGTGGGGATCTCCGCCATGTCGACCGCGTAGTGGACGTGGATCTCGTGCGGCACGATGGAGATCCCGCTGAAGAGGTTGATGGTGAAGTTTCCGAGCGGATGCGCGGACGCCGCGGCCGGAGCGAGGAGGATCGCCGCGACGACGACACCGAGGACGACTCCCGAGCGGCGGCCCACGCGACTCACGATCGCTCCAGCTTCGCGAGCGTCACTGCGGCTTCGTGCGCGTAGAGGATCGAGAAGTGCGGATTGATCGACAGAGCCCGCGAGAGATACGTGCGAGCGGCGTCCCGGTTGCCCAGCGCGAGCTGGATCATCCCGGCGTGGAGGTTGAACAGGGCGCTGTGCGTGCCGAGGTGGAGCGCGAATCGGCTGTAACGCACGGCCTGTCGGTCGTCGCCATTCTGGTGGAGGCCCCACGCGAGCGCGTCCGCCACGTGGATGCTGTGTCGGCGACCCCACTCCGCGCGGGCGGCCGCCAGGCCGGCCTGCGGATCGCCGTGATCGGACTCGAAGAGCGACAGCTCGAGGTCGACGTTCACCCCGTTCGCGCGGAACAGCTGCTCCTCCGCACGCACCAGCGAGTACTGCTGCGCCGCGGACGTCTTGTCACCGGAGATCGCGTAGAGATCGCCGAGCGCGATCACGTACTCCGGCAGCGGATACCGGGCGACGACGTCGGTGTAGTCGTGGATCGCGCGTGAGGTCTCGCCTCGGGCCCAGGCCACCTTCGCGAGGCCCGCGAGCGGCGGAACGTAGACGGAGGAGAGCCTCGCTCCCTGTGCGTACTCCGCGCGCGCCTGGTCGAGCCGGCCGCTGTTGAAGTAGAGCTCCCCCAACTGATAGCTCGCCCATGCGCGGTCCTCCGCGGTGCCGGAGGCGTCGAGCGCCCCCTTCATCGCGGAGATGGCTCCGGGAACGTCTCCTTGGAGCTCGCGCGCGTAGGAGACGCGCGCGTAGGACGCGGTGTCCGGCAGCGTGTCGACCATCTTCTGAAACGTCGCGAACGCGTCGTGGTAGTGACCGAGCTCCACCTCCGCGTCGCCGATGACTCCGTAGACGTTGCCGTTGTACGGGTTGATCTTCCTCGCCCGGTTCCCCCAGGCGAGGGCACCCGCGAAGTCGTGTCGCGCGAGGGCGAGCGCCGCGGTTCCCACCATCGCCTGGAAGTTGTCCGCCGAGTCGATCCGGAGCGACCGCTCGAGGACCGCCTGCGCCTTCGGGTAGTAGCTCGGATCCGCGGTGATCCGCGCCTGCTGCACGTACGCCAGACCGAGCGAGGCGTAGGACCGCCAGTCCTGCGGCTCCACGCGCAGTCGCGCCTGGAGGGACGAGATCACCTGCGTCATCGTCGCCGATGGCGCGATCGGCTGGCTGAGCTGCGAGCCCGGCAGGACGGCGGGCGGCGGCGAGCCGCCGGAGACCGAGACGAAGATGCCGACCGCTCCCGCGAGGAAGACGGCGACCGCGATCGCAGCCACGAGAGAGATCCTTCCGAACCGTCTCACGCCCGTCCGTTCCGGAGTCGGGAGAGGTCCGGCGCCGTGCACCACGCCGGACCTCTCCGTCATCGCTCGTTCCTTACGCGTGCGGGTCCGCCGCCGAGCCCGGGTGCGGGTAGGCGACGTACGGGAACGTCTCGTTGAACGGCACGTCGTTGCTGCTCACGCCGTCTCCGAGATCGTTCGGGTTCCCGATCAGCTCACCCTCGACCACCTGCAGCGACGCATCGAGGATGTCGTCCGCCAGGCGCCTACCGTTCGGGAATCCGGCGTTGTCTCCGCCGATGACTCCGAGGTCCGAGTAGCCGTTACAGCTTCCCGGCTCGCACGGCGGCACCGACATGTTCAGACGCAGTTCCTCCGAGGGCGTCACGTTCGGCGGCTGGTTCAGCCCGTCGAGTCCCGTCAGGAACACGCTGACGAGGTCGTCGCGCTGAACCCCGGGCGTTCCGGAGTGGGAGTCCGGCACCGGGATCGACGGATAGACCGCGTGGACCACCTCCGGCAGCTCCGGGTCGTCGTGGACGTAGCCCAGGAACTGCGTGTCGTCCTTCGGCTGCGAGGAGTTGAAGAGGTCCTTGTGACCTCGCGGGATCACGACCTCGTTCACGAGCGGGTTCCCGAGGCGGGAGACCTGCACGTTCGGACCGGAGAACGTCTGCGTGCCGTCTCCGTTCTCCACGCGCATGCTCTTGCGCTCCGCGGTCGTCCAGACCCCGATGATCGGATTCGCGGTCGGCTTGTGCTTCAGGGCCACGTTCTTCATCCGGACCTGCACCGCGAGCGAGTTCACGTTGAAGCCCGCGAGCGTGTCGTCCCCGGTCTCCGAGAGATCCCCGCCGTAGAGGAGATCGAACACGCGGAGGTCGAGGAAGAACGGGTCGTCCGACTGCCCGGCCCAGACGTAGTTCGGAGCGCTTCCGAACGGGTAGTTGCCGGCATCGAACAGGTTGCCCCGGTAGTTCGGCATCGAACCCGTGCCCACGTCGTCCGGCACGGCCATCGCGTTGTTGACGAGCGTCGTCGCGTTCTTGCCGATGACCTGCTGGAGATCGTAGGTCTGATAGAAGGTCAGGTTCGGGTCGGGCGGATCGAGCTGCGTGACCTGCCCGTTGTTGTAGAGGAACGTGTTCGGGTCGCCGTGGTTGGTAAAGATCCAGCGGTAGGTGATGTCGGGCTTCGCGTCACCGTCGTTGTCGATGTTGATGTCGTAATGAACGCCCTCGGCCCACGGGAAGAAGTTCGGACCGCCCGCGGGCTCCTCGAACGGGTTCCACGAGCTGACGAGCGTCACCGTGTTCGTTCGGTCGGGGCTCACGAACGCATACAGGTCCGTGCCGTCGATCTGGGGATCGGCGGCGGTGAGCGGCGCCTCACGGTGACTCGACGCGAAGCTCGCGGTCGGCGCGAGCCCGGCGAACATCCCCGCGACGAGGGCTATCGACCCGATCGTCGCGAGCGTCCGGATCCGGATACGGGTGCCGGAATGCTGCAATGGAGTGCCTCCTCTCGATCTCGAAATGATCTGGAGCTCTCGGTGCACCTGTCCCCGTCCGCGCCGGTTCTCCACCGGCGAGGCCGTGCCTCCTCCCCTCTCCACTGCTTCGGGCTGCCTTCGGGCGGGGTCATGCCGTGTTCGCGCTTGCGGCCGCGGCGGATCACCGAAGACCGGAAGCGGTCAAACCACCCTATCCCTCGCCCGAGCGCTGCGCGGCCGAGGCGTCCTCCACTCCCGCCGGCTCGGTCGCAGCCGTCCTCGGTCCCCGCGAGGCACGAAGGAAGCCGAGGAACATCAGCGTCACCCCGATGGCAAGCGTCGCGGAGAAACCGATGAGGAGGCCCTTCAAGGCGAAGGCGGATCCCGCCGCGACGACCGTGGCCCCGATCGCGATCAGCAGGGTTCCGAGGAACCGATCTCGGAGCTGCGGGGCCCCCCGCATCTTCCACGCCGACCACAACGTGCCGCCGATCAGCAGGAAGTACGCCGGAAACGCGTAGTAGCGAGCGAGATCGAGCGCGAACTGATCGTGCGCGAAGACGTCGTCACCGAGCGGAAGGTCCTTCGTGAGCGCGGAGACGTCGATCGTCGCCGTGCGGATCCTCGTCGTCGCGAACGCGGTGAGGAAGACCATGAGGAGGACCGCCGCGTTGACGACCGTCCGGTTGCGCACGAGGAGCGCGACCTCTCCGAGCGCGAGGAACGGCACGTTCAGAACGGCTCCGAACAGCCAGTAGATCCGGTACTCCGTGGAGTTCCACCCCGACAGCACGCCGAGGAACAGGGCGAACGACGCGGCCGCGTACATCAGGAGCGCGATCGCCCAGGCGAGCTGATAGGAACGCCGCCGCTGGAGGTACTGCCGAAACAGCAGCGCGCTGAAGACGAGCGCGACCAGCGCGGCGATCAGGGGGAAGACGGCCATCGGTTAGCGGGGGTCCCAGGGGCGGATCGTGGCGACCTCCGACGCGTGCTCCTCCCAGCCCGGGACGTCGGCGTAGAGCTCGAGCTCGATGCCGTCGGGGTCCTTGATGTAGAGGCTGTGGGAGACGCCGTGATCGCTCGAGCCGGAGATCTCCGCTCCCGCGGACGCCAGCATCCGAAAAGCCCGCTTCACGTGCTCGTCCGACGGGAGCCGGATCGCGACGTGGTAGAGGCCCACCGATCCAGGCGGCGGGGACGGAGCGTTCGGGCCGACCGCCTGCAGCGCGAGGTCGTGGTGGTTCGCGCCGGTGGTCGTGAAGAACGCCATCATGCCGCCGATCTCACCGACCTTCCGGAACCCGAGGAGCTCGTAGAAGGCGGTCGAGCGCTCCAGGTCACGAACCCGGAGCACGACGTGACCGATCTCCTGCGGAGAGATCTCGTTTCCTGCGTTCGACTCGTTCGGCTGCTCGCTCATGCCTGGCTCCTCGGTCCTCGGTGTCGAGCCGTTGGTAGCCTCCGGCCCGTGCGCCGCTGGACGTTCATCACCATCATCGCCCTCTTCGTCGTGATCGGGCTCGCCGCCACGTACCAGATCCTGATCGCGTCCCGCGATGCGGGACCGCTGCCGGGCCCCGTCCCCGGGCACCCCTTGCCCACCGCGAGCGCCACCCCACCGTAGCCCACCGGGCACGGAAGAGGCCCGGCCGGATGGCCGGGCCTCTCCGCGGTGTTCGACGAGCCGTCCCTACGGGTTCGGGTCCGACCCGGCGTGGGGGTAGGCCACGTACGGGAAGGTCTTCAGGAACGGCGAGTCGTTGTGGTCGACGCCGTCACCGAGGTCGTTCGGATTGCCGATCAGCTCTCCGTAGACCACCTGCAGCGATGCGTCGAGCACGTCGTCGGTGAGCCGGCGACCGTTCGGGAAACCCGCGAGGTCGCCACCGATGACGCCGAGCCGCGAGTACTTGCTGCAGCTCGACTGCGGGCACGGCGGGATCGTCATGTTCAGGCGAAGCTCCTCCGACGGCGTCACGTGCGCGGGCTGGTTCAGCCCGGGAACACCGGTGAGGAACACCTGCACGAGGTCGTCCCGCTGGACGCCCTTCTGATGGCTGTCCGAGTCCGGCACCGGGCCGAGGGAGGGATACACGGCGTGCATGACCTCCGGAAGCTCCGGGTCGCTCTGGACGTACTTCAACCACTGGGAGTCGTTCTTGGGCTTCGAGCCGTTGAACGCATCCTTCTGACCGCGGGGGATGACCACCTCGTTGACGAGCGGATTTCCGAGGCGGGAGACCTGCACGTAACTCCCCTGGAAGTCCTGGTTCCCGTTGTTCTTGGTGATCACCATGCTGCGGCGCGACGCCGTCGTCCAAACGCCGACTACCGGGTGCTGCTTCACCTCGCCGCTCACGGCGAGGTCCTTGTTCGGCACCTGGATCGCCATCGAGTTCACGTTGAACCCGGCGAGGGTGTCGTCTCCGACCTCCGACAGGTCACCGCCGTAGAGGAGGTCGAACACGCGGAGATCCAGGAAGAACGGGTCGTCCGCCTGTCCGGCGTAGGTCTTGCCGTCCTCACCCTTGAGTGAGTACGTCGCCTGGCTTCGCAACGTCGAGTAGTTCGGAATCGATGCTGAACCGGCGTCGGACGGCGCCGCGATCCCGTTGCTCACCAGTGTCTTCGACTTAC
>JBJMLP010000260.1:0-3134 GCA_045805245.1 Actinomycetota bacterium
AGGTCGACGAGGACGCGCACCTCATGGGCCGCGCGGCGCGCATCGGCAGCGTTCTCGGCAAGCACGGCCTGAAGGAGCTCTTCACCCGCGCGGACCCCGACGACGAGGTGAACCGTCGCCGGCAGGCGCAGCGCCTCCGCGCCGCGCTCGAGGAGCTCGGGCCGACGTTCGCCAAGCTCGGGCAGATCCTCTCCACGCGGCCGGACCTCCTGCCGCCGCAGTTCATCGAGGAGCTCGCGTCGCTCCAGGACCATGTTCCGCCGCTCACGGAGGAGCAGGTCGTCATCGTGATGGAACAGGAGCTCGGCGTTCCGTGGGAGGACGTGTTCGAATCGATCGACCCGGAACCGATGGCCGCGGGAACGATCGCGCAAGTGCACCGCGCGACGCTCACCGACGGCGAACGCGTCGTCGTGAAGGTCCAGCGCCCGACCGCCCGGCAGGACATCATGCAGGACCTCGGTCTGCTGGAGCTGTTCGCCAAGAAGACGGAGAGCCGCCCGGCGTTCCGACAGGTGATCGACATGCCGGCGGTGTTCGAGCATCTCTCCGAGTCGCTTCGGCGGGAGCTCGATTTCCGTCAGGAGGCGGGCAACATCAACCGCATGCGCGGCGTCCTCGAGCCGTATCCACGCCTCGGCGTTCCGAACGTGTTCGCGGACTTCTCCACCTCGCGCCTCCTGGTGATGCAGGAGATCCAGGGCGTCTCGATCCGTGAGGCCCCGGAGGGCGGGGAGCGCAAGGAAGCCGCGCGCGAGCTCCTGGAGTCCTACTACCGGCAGATCCTGACGGACGGGTTCTTCCACGCCGATCCGCATCCCGGCAACCTCATGTGGTGGGACGGCACGATCTACTTCCTCGACTTCGGCATGGTCGGTGAGGTCGGCCCCGAGATGCGACAGCAGCTGATGCTCCTGCTCATGGCGTTCTGGCAGGAGGACGTCACGTTCCTCACCGACGTGACGCTGATGCTCGCGGGCGCGGCCGACCGATCGGACCTCGACGTGGACGCGTTCCGCGAGGAACTCGGCGACCTCATGGCGAAGTACCGCAACGTCTCGCTCCGCGAGATCCAGCTCGGGCCGATCCTGCAGGAGATCACCGAGATCTCGATCCGTCACGACGTGCCGCTGCCGGCGTCGCTCGCCCTCACCGGAAAGGCGATGGCCCAGATGCAGCTGGCGACCGCGGAGCTGGATCCCGAGCTGGATCCGTTCGCCGTCGCGGGAACGTTCCTGATGCGGAGCTTCACGCAGCGTGCCTCCCACCAGATGGACCCGAAGAAGCTGTTCTACGAGGCGGCGAAGGTTCGCATCCGGCTCGTGAGACTGATCGAGGCATTCGAACGTCTCGCCGGCGCTCGGCCGGGACCGAAGCTGCAGGTGAACTTCCGGGCGGAGGGCCTCGAGGCGACCGTTCGGCGCGCCGGCCGCCGGCTCGCCGTCGGTCTGATCGCGGGGGCGGCGCTCCTGGGAACCGCCATCACCGCGAGCTCGACGCACGTCGCCCGGTGGGTTCCGTTCGCGCTCGGCGCCATCGGCGCGGTCTTCGTGGGTGGGCTAGTGGTCGATCTTCTCCGAAGGAACCGCTAGGCGCTCCATCTTCGGCTGGACGGCGATGCCGTCCTTGCCGAGCCCTCCTTGGAGACCTCGCTGGCTCGCGTCCGGCTTGGCCTCCTTGCCGCCGCCCTTGCGGATCGACTTCAGCACGCGACGTTCGATGACGAAGGCGACGACGCCCATCATCGCTCCGAGGACTGCGCGCTCGATGCGGCGCGGCCACGGGCGCTTCGGCTGCTTCGATCTCATCCGACGGGCTCGTGATCCGAAAGGTGTTTTTCCACGTCGTCGGAGGGTACCGGCGCTGCGGCGGCGATGACCGGGATGTCCCCGGCGACCGTCGTTCCGCGCCCCGGCACGCTGCTGACGGCGAGCGCTCCCTCGAGCGCTCCGAGGCGGTCGGCGATGCCTTGAAGCCCGGTGCCGTAACCGGTTCGCGAGGGGTCGAACCCGCTGCCGTCGTCTCGCACCTCGAAGCGGAGCCGACCGTCCGCCGCCGAGAGCCTCACCTCGGCGCGGGACGCGCCCGCGTACTTCGCCACGTTCTGGAGCGCCTCCAGCACGGAGAAGTACACGGCCGCCTCGATCTCCTGCGGATAGCGGCCGACGCCGTCCGGAGAGATCTCGACGGGAAGAGCGGACTTGCGCGCTTGCGCTTCCAACGCCGCAGGAAGGCCCTTGTCCGCGAGGAGGGGCGGATAGATCCCGCGCGCCAGGTCGCGGAGATCCTCGAGCGTCTCCGTGGTCTGCGTCTGGAGCTCCGTCAGCATCCCCTCCGCCTTCTCGGGGTCGCGCCCAACGAGCGACCGCGCGAGCCGCAGCTTGACGGAGAGCGCGACCAGCTGCTGCTGCGCACCGTCGTGGATGTTGCGCTCGAGCCGTCGGCGCTCCGCGTCCTGCGCGGCGACGAGTCGCTTCTGCGCCGCCTTCAGGTCCTCCAGACGCGCGCGGAGATCCTCCGTCAGCCGGACGTTTCGCAGGACGAGCCCGGCCTGTCCCGCCAGGTCCGAGACGAGCTTGCGCTTGGCGTCGTCGAGCGGATCGTTCGCGGGCATCGCGACGGCCAGCGCACCGAGGAGCTCTCCGCGCTGTTCGACCGGAAAAGCTTCGTCGACGTTGGGAAGGGCCGGCAGCTCGCCGTTCGCGAGCTCCACGGCGTCCGAGCGTTCAGCGTCCGACGGCCACGACGCCGCGACGCGCAGACGGTCGCCGACCCGCAACCACACGTCCGCTCGCATGGCGGCGACGCCCTCCGCGACGATCCGCGCCATCCGCGGAAGGACGTCATCGGCGGAGTACGTTCCTCCGAGCCGGTCGGAGAACTCCGAGAGCACCTCGTAGGGCGTCGCGCGGTTCCCGTAAACGACGCGGTCCGCGATCCGTCTCGCTCGGCGGACGACCGGCTGGAACAGAAGCGCGACCACCGCCGCCGCGATGAACGAGAGCTGCGTCGTCGCGTGCGACTGCACGAGCGCTCCGATGCCGCCGACGATCAGGACGTAGACGGCGGAGAAGAACACCGCGATCGCGCCGACGACGACGGCCTTGCGGATGACGAGATCGATGTCGTAGAGG
>JBJMLP010000261.1:0-3486 GCA_045805245.1 Actinomycetota bacterium
GCCTCGAAGGCGAGGATCCACTCCCAGTCGCTGAGGCCGAACGCGCTCGTCGTGTTCGCCAGCACGTCGGGATACTCCCTGCCCATGACCCCGTGCTCGGCGAGCATCTCTCCCCGCTCCTTCGGCGGGAGCAGGTACCAATCGATCGTCCGCACGTACGGATAGACGCACGCGTACTTCTTCGGCGCAGTGCCCTTCACGAACGCCGGCGCGTGGTCCGGGCTGAACTCCGCCGGCTTGACCACGCCCATGAACGACCACGTCATCTCCAGGCGGCGGCCGAGCTGCGTGCGTCGGAACTCCACCAGCATGTCCTGCACGTCGTCGGGCGAGTGCGCGACCCACCACAGCATCAGGTCGGCGTCGGGGCGGAACCCGACCGTGCAGTAGGCCCCGCGGAGCGACACCCGATCCGACCACGCCTTGTGGAGGTTCTCCGCCTCCTGCGCCGCGTCCTCCACCTCGTCGGGGCCGAGACTCCGCAGAGCCTCCGTCGCGCGGAACACCGGATACATCGCGTAGGTCAGCTCGTCCATGAGGCCGTCTCCCGTTCGGTCCTGCGCGCCTCGAGGTATCCGTGCACCTCGGTCGCCGTCTCTCCGCCCTGGCGGACGCAATCGGCGATGCCGATGCCGCGATATGCGGAGCCGGTCACGAAGATACCTTCGGGAATCGAATCGCGGATGCGCTGCACGCGGTCGAGGTGCCCGACCTCGTACTGCGGCATCGCGCGATCCCACCGCGTGACGCGTGCATCCTCGGGACGGCCGAGCTGCAACAGCCGATCGATCACGGCCGACGACCGACCGATCAAGGAATCATCACTGTCCGCAAGCAGCTCCTCCGCGCCCGCGCGTCCGAGGTAGCAGCGCAAGATCGCTCGCGTGCCGAACTCCGGACGCGGCCACTTGGAGGAGATCCACGTCGACGCGGTGATATCGGCCTCGCCCTCGGGGACGACGAAACCGGTCGCGTCGGGAAGCTTCGGCTGCGTCCCTTCCGGATACACGAGCGTCACGACCGCGGTGGAGGCGTACGGGATCTCGCGCAAGGCAGCGGAGGCGTCGGGCGCAAGGGGCTGCAACAGCGCAGCCGAAGCGTACGCGGGCGTGGAGAGCACCACGGCGTCGAAGGCCTCCACTCCGTTCTCCGTGTCGAGGGAGAATCTGCCGTCCGCGCGGCGGATCGAGCGAACGGCGTCGCCCGTCGTGATGCGCTCCGGTCCGATGAGTTGTTCGAGCCTGGCGGTCAGCCGCCCGAGCCCGCCCCAGACGGTCGCGAACATCGCGCGCGACGCGGGCGTGTCGTCGTCCCCGCGCTCATCGCGCATCTTCAACGCGTGGCGCGCTCCGCGGATCATGCCGCGTCCCATCGCCCACGCCTTCAGCTCCGGGAACGTCGCCTCGACGCTCAACCGGTCTGGATCGCCCGCGGAGAGGCCTCCGAGCACCGGGCCGACGAGCACGCGGAGCGCCTCGTCACCGAGCCGCGACCGCACGAGCTTGCCGATCGAGACGTCCTTCTGCGGCGCGGACGGCGCCTTCAACGTGTCGAGCGCGGCACGCCGTCGGCCGCGCTTCGACATCCCAGGCCATCTCAACAACTCCCCCCGATCCGCGGGGACCCCGAGCGCCTGACGCTTCAGGAACGGGATCAGCTCGCCGCCACGGAGCACGAACGTCCCGGTCGTCCCCGGAACGACCAGCTCCTCGGAGAGGCCGAGCTCCGTGCAGAGCTCCACGGCCTGAGGCTTGCGCGTCACGAAGGAGTCGGCGCCGGCCTCGAGCTGGAACCCTCCGACCTCGACGGCCGCGAGCTTGCCGCCGAGGCGCGCGCTCTCCTCGAAGACCGCGACGTCGATGGAGATGCCGTTCCGCGGCGCCGTGCCGAGCCGGTAGGCGGTCGCGAGGCCGCTGATGCCGCCGCCGACGATCGCGACGCGGGCGGAGCCGGTCACGACGGCTCCTCCGCGGCGAGCTGCTCGCGCACGACGTCGGCGAGGACCTCCACGAACGCGGGGTCGGCGTTCGGCATCTCCGTGCGGACGAGCGTGACGCTGGCCTCTCGCGCGATCTCCTGGGCCTCGATGTCGAGGTCGTAGAGGATCTCGAGGTGATCGGCGACGAAACCGGCCGAGCACACGACCACGGCCGAGTGCTTCTCCGCCAGGTCGCGGATCACGTCCTCCACCGGCGGCCCGAGCCACGGGTCCGCGGTGCGCCCAGCGCTCTGCCAACCGATGGTGTGGTCGATCCCGCCGAGGTCCGCGGAGACGAGCTCCGCCGTCTCGCGCAGGCCGTCGACGTACGCGCACGACGTCTCACAGAGGAAGCAGTGGGCGCACCGCGTCTCCCCGTCCTCGATCGAGCGCTGCGGGAGCGAGTGCGCGGAGAAGATCACCGCGGCGTCGTCACGTTCCGTGTCCGGCAGCTTGGCGAGCGCGTCGGATACGCGACCGGCCAGGAACCGCACGAACCCCGGATGGTCGTGGAACCTCCGCACGAATGTGAAGGATGGGCCTCCGTCCTCCGCAACGGCCTTCTCGACGCGGTCGACGTAGGTCTCGATCGACATCCCCGACCAGTGCGGAGCCATGACGATCCCGGCGGCGCGCTCGATGCCGTCCTCCCGCATGCGCGCGACCCCCTCCGCGATGTACGGCGGCGAGTGCTTCATGCCGAGGTAGGACCTGTAGCCGTCGCCGAGCGCGCGCTCCAGTCCTTGCGCCTGCCGCGTCGTGATGTCGAGGAGCGGGAACCGGTTTCCGATCGCGGCGTAGCGCTCCTTCAGCTCCTGGAGATGCTCCGGCGTCGGAGCGCGTCCTCCACGGATGTCGGTGTAGTAGCGCTCCACGTCGTCGGGACCGCCCGCGGTTCCGTACGCCATGACGAGGATGCCGATCGGCGGCGTCATACGCGTTCGGTCTCCGTATGCACGAGATCCACGAGCCGCTCGAGCGTCGACGGATCCGTTTCCGGCAGCACGCCGTGGCCAAGGTTGAAGACGTGTCCGTTCCGGCCCCCCGCCGCGGAAAGAACCACCCGCGCCTTCTCCTCCACCACCGGCCACGGAGCGAGACACGCGGCCGGATCGAGGTTCCCCTGGATGCCGACACCGTCCCCGATCCGCGACCAGGCCTCGTCTAGCGGAAGACGCCAGTCCACGCCGACGACGCTGACCGCGTCGTGCCGCATCTCCTTCAGGAACTGGGATGTCCCGACTCCGAAATGGAGCACCGGAACGTCGAGGTCGGCGACATGCTCGAACAACCGCGACATCGACGGCCGGACGTAGCGCTCATAGTCCGCGCGAGAAAGCGCGCCCGCCCACGAGTCAAACACCTGGAGCGCCTCGGCTCCGGCATCGACCTGCGCGCGGAGGTACGACGCCGAGAGATCCGCGAGCGCATCCGCGAGCGCGAACCACGGCGAGGAAGGGTCGAACATCATGGCTTTCGTCCGGTCGTGCGTCCGCGACGGACGTCCC
>JBJMLP010000262.1:0-18433 GCA_045805245.1 Actinomycetota bacterium
ACACTAATACCCTAAACTACGCAAAACCCAACTAGATCGAGATGCCCGCCCATCCGACCCCGCAGGCGACGTCGGCGACGGTCGCGCCCGCGGAGAGCCGCTCGTGGATGTCCGGGATCGACGGCAGATACTCCGTCGCGAGCGACCCCCGGAGCCACGGGCGGTTGAAGTCTCCCTGCGCCTCGGTCATGTCGCGGCCGTAGTCCTCCCAGGAGACGCCCTTCCCCGTGCGGAAGGCGTCGAGGATCTTCGGCAGCGTGGCGCCGATCGCCGCGAAGGAACGGCAGAGCGGCGCGATGGAGTAGGGGCTGTCGGGATCCGTAAGCGCCTCGGCGTTCGTCTCGGAGAGCGAGTAGCGCCGCTGGTCGCCCGGCGCGGAAACGTCGTCGACGCTCAGGAACCCCGCGGCGGCCTGCTGCTCCAGCCATTCGCGCGTCGCCCGCTCGTCCGTCCTCGCCCTCCCGGCCAGGTCGGGCGCCGTCATCGGTCCGTCGAGCAGCGCGCGGTAGAAGCCGAGACGGTCGCCGAGATAGACCGTGAAGACCTCGCCGGTTCCGAGGTTCGCTTCGAACAGCCGGTTCACGAGCGCCATCTGCGGGTCGTCGGACATCTCGGAGCTCCTTCTGGAGGTGGGCCGACATCTTCCCTCGAGCCTCGACCCGAGCGCGAACCGGAGCCGCCACGTTCATCCGAGGAGCTCCACGGGTACATCCAGGCATCCGTTGCGAAGGAGCTTTTCGATGACCAGCTACGGCTACAAGCTCTCCTCCGAGGAACACTCCGCTCCCGACCTCGTCCGCTACGCACAGCGTGCGGAGAGGGCCGGCTTCGAGTTCGGCGCCATCTCCGATCACTTCCATCCCTGGACGGACCGGCAGGGGCAGAGCCCCTTCGTCTGGAGCGTGATCGGCGGCATCGCCGCCACGACGGAGCGGTTCCGTCTCGGCACCGCGGTGACGTGTCCGACGATCCGGATCCACCCCGCGCTCGTCGCCCAGGCCGCCGCCACGGCGGCGAGCATGATGCCCGGACGGTTCTTCCTCGGCGTCGGCACCGGAGAGAACCTCAACGAGCACGTCCTCGGCGACAACTGGCCCGGCATCTCGGTCCGCCGGGAGATGCTCGAGGAGGCGATCGAGGTCATCCGGGAGCTGTGGGAGGGGAACCTCGTCACGCGTTCCGGCAAGCACTACGCGGTGGACGGCGCGCGGGTCTACTCGGTCCCCGATGAGCCACCGCCGATCTACGTCGCGGGCGCCGGGGAGAAGGCCGCGCAACTCGCCGGCCGCGTCGGCGACGGCTACATCGGCGTCGCGCCGAGCTCGGACATGATCGAGGAGTTCGACGCCTCAGGCGGCGCCGGAAAGCCCCGCGTCGCGGAGGTTCAGGTGTGCTGGGCCCACGACGAGGCGGAGGGCCGAAAGACGGCGCACGAATGGTGGCCCGTCATCGCGATTACCGGAGAGCTCGGGCAAGAGCTCCCGCTTCCTCGCCACTTCGAACAGGCGGCGGAGAACGTTCGAGAGGAGGACGTCGCGGAGCTCGTCGCTTGCGGCCCCGATCCGGAGCAGCACATGGAGGTCATCCGGAAGTTCACCGACGCGGGATACGACCAGATCGCGATCCATCAGATCGGGCCCGATCAGGACGGCTTCTTCGACTTCTACGAGCGGGAGGTCCTCCCGAAGCTCGGCTGAACGGGTGCGCGGCTAACGCTTCTTCGCCGCTGCCTTTCCGCCCTTTCGTCCGGCGGCCTTCTTCTGCGCGGTGGTCCCGCCCTGACGGGCGCTGCTCTTCTTCGCACTGCTCTTCTTGGAGTTGGACTTCTTTCCGCCGCGGCTCGAGGCTCCGGGAGAGTTGGCGATCCGCGCCGCCCGCTCCTTGGACATCCCCTTGTCCTTCAGCGCCTCGTACTGCTTCTCGTTCTTCACGTTCGCGCGTGTGCCGGGCATGATGACCCTCCTTCGGCCCAACTGTCGTCCCTCCAGTACCCGGAGTCGCGCGCTTCGAACCGGCGTAAGGCCGGCTCGCGCGCGCGTATCCTCCCGGGGTGGCGGGAAGAGGATCCTTTCCAGGGCAGGTTCCCCACCGGCGTGTGCGCGTCGCATCCCTGGCGTGCGTCGTTGCCGTCGCGATCTCGGCGGCGCTCAGAGGCCCGCCTGCGGGAGCGGACGACGCGGCCGTCGACGAGGTCCACTACACGTTCACCGGACCGACATCCGTCGCGTTCGACTGGCGCGGAGCCTCCGACGAGCTTCGATATGGGCCGACCGCCGACTACGGGACGACGGTGCTCGGTATCGCGCCGTCGCCGCTCCCCTTCTCCTCCACCGGTCCGTACCGGGAGGCGGAGGTCACGGGTCTCGATCCCGGCACGACGTATCACTACTCCATCGGCGGGAGCGCCGACGCGACGTTCAGCACCGCGCCGACCGGGAACTACCGGTTCGACGTCGAGGCCGACGTCGGGACCTCCACCCGTACCCAAAGAGCCGCGGACACGCAGGCGCAGATCGCGGTCGACGCTCCGGCGTTCGTCCTGATGCTCGGAGACATCGTCTACGTCGGCAACAAGGGGATCGAGACCGTCGACCAGCACTTCGACGACGTGATGCCGTGGAGCCGGACCGCCGCGTACATGCCGGCCTGGGGAAATCACGAATCGGTCGCGCCCGACGACCTCCGCAACTACAAGGGCCGTTTCGAGATCCCGAACGCGCAGACCTCTCCCGGCTCGCCCGCGATCGCGTGCTGCGGAGAGGACTGGGGATGGTTCGACGCCGGTGGCGTCCGCTTCATCTCTTATCCGGAGCCGTGGCCCGGCGCGCTGGCGGATTGGGCGAGCGAGGTCGCGCCCATCATGGATGCTGCGCAGAACGACCCGTCGATCAACTTCATCGTGACGTTCGGCCACCGCCCGGCGTACTCCACCGGAAAGCATCCCGGAGACGCGGAGCTCGCGTCGATCACCGGAGGTCTCGGTCAGAGCTACTCCAAGTACGTCCTGAACCTCAACGGGCACTCCCACGACTACGAGCGGTTCCAACCGATCGACGGCGTCACGCACATCACCGCCGGCGGCGGAGGCGTGGGCCTTGAGGGTCCGTGGCGGGTGCCGCCGGCGCCGACGACCGCCTTCCGAGCGATGCGCCTCGAGCATCTCCGCGTGGACGTCACGCCGACGGCGCTCCACATCGAAGCGGTCTGCGGAACCCGGACCAAGAGGGACGACGTCGAGTGCGAGCCGGGATCCATCCTCGACGCGATCACGATCGGAGAGGAGGCTCCGCGCGCCAGACTGGACGTGCTCGCGGACGAGCCTCTGCACGTGAGCGCCGACGCCTCCTCGTCGAGCGACGCCGATGCGACCCCGATCGACACCTTCGATTTCGACTGGGGCGACGGAACGTCCACGGGTCCGCAAACCTCGTCGACCTCTGACCACGCCTACGCCGAACCGGGCCCGTATACCGTGACGGTCACCGTGGCGGACACCGTTGCGCAGTCGACGTCGGCGCAGCAGGAGGTCGACGTCACGGAGCATCCGAATCTCCTCTCGAACTCCGGCTTCGAGAGCGGGACCGGCGGATGGGGTCCGGTCGGAAGGTCATCGATCCTGGCGCCGGGCTCGGACGCGTACATGGGGACCGGGGGCGCGGACGTGTCGAACGGCGGGACATCTTCCGTGACGTGCGGTATCCAGACGGTGCCCGACGCCGTGACGACCACCGAGCCGACGACGTACGAGGGGAGCCTCTGGGCGCGCTCCGATGCGCCCGGCGCGAGCCTCAAGCTGCGGTTCCGCGAGCTCGAGGGGAGTTTCGTCGTGGGAACCAAGGTGCGGACGGTTCCGCTCTCCGCATCCTGGCAGCAGGTGGAAGTGCGCTACACCTCGCTCGATCCGGGCGTCTCGTCGTTGAACCTCCGCGCCTACGTCACCGCCGCCCCTCCCGGTCCCTGTTTCAGCGTCGACGACGCCGTGCTCCATTCCACGTGACGGAACGCTCCCTCGGGGCCGGCGGAGACTCGTACGATGGGTCTCCACGCCGCCCGAGCAGGAGCGATCGATGAACGACCCCACGCTGATGGAACGGTTCTCCAGGGTCGAGCCCGGCAGTGGGCAGGTCGCGCTCTGGTGGCTCGGCCAGGCCGGATTCCTCTATCGGGCGTCGGGCGTGACCGCATTGCTCGACCCGTTCCTGGCGCCGCACGAGGGACGCCGGTTCGAGACGATGCTGTCGCCCGAGGCCGCGACTGGCATCGACGCGATCCTCTGCTCGCACGAGCACATCGACCACTTCGACGCGGTGAGCATCCCAGCGCTCGCGGCGGCGAGCCCCGGGGCGCGCATCGTGGTTCCACGGCCGATCGTCTCCATGGTCACCGACCTCGGCATCCCGCAGGACCGCGTGATCGGAACGCAGCCCGGCGAGAAGGTCGAGATCGACGGGGTCTGGATCCATCCCGTTCCGGCGCGCCACGGGGTGGAGATCGACGACGCCTACACCTTCGGCACGGAGCTCTCCGACGGCCTCGTGCGCTATCTCGGTTTCGTCCTGGAGTCCGACGGCGTGCGCCTCTACCACGCCGGAGACACGATCCTCTACGACGGCATGGCGGAGGGCCTGCGCGAGATCGGTGTCGACATCGCCATGCTTCCGATCAACGGCCGCGACTCCTACCGTGAATCCTCCGGGCTCGTCGGCAATCTCGACGAGCGAGAGTCCGCGTTCCTCACGCGTGACATCGGCGCGGAGACGCTGATCCCGATGCACTACGAGCTGTTCGAGCACAACCGCGGCTATCCGGCGCGGGTGCTCGACACGATCGATCGCGATGACCTCGACGTGAGCGTGCTCGTTCCGACGCGCCGCGAGCCGTTCGTCGTCACCTCCGCCCGAGGGTGAGCCGGACCGCTCAGACATCCCGACGGTCCGCCGCGCTCCGCGCGCTGCAGGCCGCCCTCGGCTCCGAGGAGGTCACGGAGGATCCACTCACGCTCGCGCTGTACTCCCGCGACGCGTCCATGTTCGAGGGCCCGGCGGCGCTGGTCGCGTTCCCGAAGACGGTGGAGGAGATCTCCGCCTGCGTTCGCTTCGCGCGCGACCACGGCCTGTCCGTCGTGCCGAGAGGGTCCGGCACGGGGCTCGCGGGCGGCGCGACGCCCGTCCACGACGCGCTCGTCGTCGTCACGACGAAGATGAACCGCGTCCTGGAGATCCGGGCCGACGACCGCCTCGCCTGGGTGGAACCGGGGGTGCTCAACCTCGACCTCGGCAACGCGCTGCGGCCGTACGGATTCTCCTACGCGCCCGACCCGAGCTCGCAGCAATCGTGCTCCATCGGCGGGAACGTCTCCACGAACGCCGGAGGCCCGCACTGCCTCGCGTACGGCATCACCTCGAACCACGTGCTCGCGCTCGACGTCGTGCTCCCGGACGGGTCGGTCGAACGACTCGGCGCCGAGGGTCCCGACGCGGCCGGCTACGACCTCCGCGGGCTCGTCGTCGGGGCGGAGGGAACGCTCGGCATCGCGGCGCGCATCTGCGTGCGGATCTCTCCGCTGCCGCCGTCGGTTCGGACGATGCTGCTCGACTTCTCCACGGTCGAGGATGCGGCCGCGACCGTCTCCGCGATCATCGCCGCCGGCGTCGTTCCGGCCGCGGTAGAGATGATGGACGCCCTCATCACCCGCGCCGTGGAGAACTACGTGCACGCGGGCTATCCGACCGACGCCGCCGCGATCCTTCTCGTCGAGGTCGACGGCCTTCCGAGTTCCGTCGAGGCGGAATCGCGCATCGTGGAGAAGTGCGGGCGCGAGAACGGAGTGCGGACCGTCCGCGTCGCCGCCGACGAGGCCGAGCGGGCGCTCCTCTGGAAGGGTCGCAAGAGCGCGTTCGGCGCGGTCGCGCAGATCGCACCCCACTACCATCTGCACGACTGCGTGGTGCCCCGCACGAAGCTCACGGAGGTGCTCGCCGGCGTCTACCGCATCACGGAGAAGCACGGCCTCGCGGTCCTGAACGTCTTCCACGCGGGCGACGGGAACCTCCATCCGCTCCTCGCGTTCGACCGTTCGGTGCCGGGAACGCTCGAAAGGGTGCTCGCCGCGTCGGAGGAGATCGTGCGCCTGTGCGTCGACGCGGGCGGCGTGCTCTCCGGCGAGCACGGCATCGGGCTGGAGAAACGCGACTTCATGCCGCTGGTGTTCTCCGCCGACGACCTCTCCGCACAGGCGTGCGTGCGGAGCTCGTTCGATCCGGAGACGCGCATGAACCCGCAGAAGGTCCTCCCCGACGGCGCGAAGTGCGGCGATCACGCGGCGGCGCGCGGATCCGACGTGCAACGCGTCGTGGAGTCGCTTCCGGAGGGATCGTGGATCTGATCGAGCCCATCACGAAGGCGCAGGTCGTCGCGGAGATTGCCGACGCGGTCGAGCGCGGCCGCCGTCTCCTGCCGGTCGGAGGCCGAACGCACCTGGACCGGGGGGAACCGAGCGAGATCGACGCCGAGCTCTCCATCGCGAGGCTCGACCGCCTCGTCTCCTACGAGCCGGCGGAGATGATCGCGGTGGTGGAGGCCGGCATGCGCGTGGGTGAGCTCTCGGAAACCCTCGCGCGGGCCGGACAGGAGTGGGCGGTCGACGCTCCTCCGCGGGCGACGGTCGGCGGCGTGATCGCGTCGGGCACGTCCTCTCCGCGGCGGCTCCGCGTCGGGCACGTGCGTGACACCGTGCTGGAGGTGCAGCTGGTGACCGGCGACGCAAGGATCGTCCGCGGCGGAGGCCGCACCGTCAAGAACGTCACGGGCTACGACCTGCCGCGCCTGCTGACCGGGTCTCTCGGAACCCTCGGTGTGATCGTGCAGGTCGCGTTGAAGCTCCGGCCGCGGCCGGCCATGCGGCGCACGATCGTTCTGGACGGCTCGATCGAGGACGCGACCCGTGCGCTCGCGACGATCCCGCTCGCCGCGGCGGTGCTCGCATCTCCCGGCCGCGTCGAAGTGCTCCTCGAGGGATGGCCTGAGGCCGTGGAGGAGCAGACCGCCCGCGCGCGCGACGCATGCGCGATCCGAGAGACCTTCGACGACGGACCGTTCCCGGCCCGCGCGGCGTGGAACGAACGCCCGGTCGTCGCGGAGGCGTCCGTTCCCGCCGGCCGCATCGGTTCGCTCGCCCCGTCGGCCGGAGACGCGTACGGCGCGCTCATCGGGGTGGGAACGGTGTGGGCGGGGCTCCGCTCCTCCGACGGTGAGCTTTCCGCGCTCCGCGCGCGCGCGGCGGAGCTCGGCGGCATCGCGCCGGTGATCAAGGGTCCGGGCGGCCTCGGCGCCGATCTCGGCTTCGCCCCGCCCGCGATGGAGATCCATCGGCGGCTGAAGGCCGCGTTCGATCCTACCGGAGTTCTCGCTCCCGGCCGGTTCTGGGGTGGTGTCTGATGGCCTCGCACGAGCCACGAGGCGCGATCCCCGCCGGAGACGACCGACCGTTCCCCGGCGACGCTCCCCTCGGCAGCGACCTGCCGGAGGGGATCCGCTTCCTCGGGCGGCAACCCGGTGTCTCCGCCAACTGGCACGTCGGAGACGCGCCGGCCGATGCCGACATCGCGAGCTGCGTCGCGTGCGGCCTGTGCCTCCCGCACTGCCCGACGTATCGCCTGACCGGTGCGGAGTCGGCCTCTCCGCGCGGCCGCATCGCCGCGATGCGCGCGGTCGCCGAAGGTCGCGCCACGCTGGACGACTCCTTCATGGAGTTCATGGACCTCTGTCTGTCCTGCCGCGCGTGTGAGGACGTGTGTCCGTCGCACGTTCCGTTCGGCCGGATGATGGAGGGCGCCCGCGCCCAGATCGAGCCGGAGCGACCCGCGTCCGAGCGGCTCGTGCGGACGGCCGGGCTCGATTGGCTCCTCTCCCGGAACTGGGCGTTGACCGCCGCCGCCGTGGTGGCTCCGCTGGCGAAGCCCTTCCTGCCGAGGCGGATGTCGCGGCTCATCCCACGTTCGAACCTCGCCGAGCTCGCTCGTCCGCTGCCTCGAGTGACGCAAGCCCGCGGCGCGCTCAAGGGAACGGTGGCGCTCCTCTCGGGCTGTGTGCAGGACCGTTGGTACCGGCCCGTGAATCGCGCGACGATCCGGGTCCTGGCGCGCAACGGGTGGCGCGTCCTGGTTCCGACAGACCAGGGATGCTGCGGTGCGCTCTCCGCGCACTACGGTCATCTCGAGGCGGCCCGCCTGCTCGCGCGGAGGAACCTCGAAGCGTTCGAAGGTGCCGACCACGTCGTCTCCAACGCGGCCGGATGCGGCGCGCACCTGAAGGAGTACGGCCAGCTCCTCCACGGCGACGCCCGCGCAGAGGAGCTCGCCACGCGCACACGCGACGCGATCGAGCTGCTGACCGACGAGGGCTTCGAGTCCCCGGCGCGCGGCTTCGGCGACCGGACGATCGCGTACCACGATGCGTGTCATGCGCTGCGTGCGCAGGGCATCTTCCGCGAGCCGCGCGACGTCCTCGCCGCGATCCCGGGATTGCACGTGGTGGAGCTCCGCAACGGCGACCGCTGCTGCGGCGCCGCCGGGCTATACAACGTCCTGGAACCGGAGCTCTCGGACGAGCTCGCGAAGGACAAGGTCGACGCGATCTCCGACAGCGGGGTGGCGGTCGTCGCGACCGCGAATCCCGGATGCGCGATGCAGCTCACCGCAGCACTCCGGAACGCGGACAGGCGGGTCCGGGTCGTCCATCCGATCCAGCTCCTCGACCGTGCCTACGAGATCGGCGACCGGACGAGGCGGCGTGGAAGGACCGTTTCCGGGGCATAACCCGGTCCGTGGCACGGGCCGAGGCGAGCGTCGGGGCGAAGGTGGAGCGCCGGCTCCCCGGCGTCCTCCGCCTGCTGATCGACGAGCTCGAGGAGACGGACGTCCTCCTCTATGCCTCGGGCCTCGCGTTCTACGCGCTCGTGTCCGTCGTGCCCCTCGTCATCGTCGTGATGTGGATCGTCGCGACGTTCCTCGGGGACGAGCGCGTCCGCACGTTCGCGCAGGAGCTCGCCCGGATCGCGCCTCCCGGTCTCGGTGCCGACAAGGCCCTCGAGCGCGTCGCCGACCTCGGAACGCAGATCGGTCTGCCCGCGGTCATCGCCGCCCTGTGGCCGGCGACGGCCTATGGCGCCGGACTCTCTCGGGCGTTCCGCCGCCTCGCTCCCGACGCGCACGCGAAGAACAAGGCGAAGGCGACGGGACTCCGCGGCCGCCTGCTCGCGTTCCTCGTGCTGCTTCCGATCTTCGCCATCGGCGGCATCGTCGCCTCCTACCTCGGCACGCAGGCGCTCGGGGACTCCGTAGCCGGGATCGTCCTCGGACCCGTGGTCGCCCTCGTCGCCGGATTCCTCGTCGCGGGCGCCGCGATCGCTCTGCTGTTCCGGATCTTCCCGCCGGAGCCTCTCGAGGGACGCCAGATCCTCCGCGGAACCGTGTTCACCGCAGGAGGGGTGTCCATCCTCTCGCTGGGGTTCGCGCTGTACCTCACGTTCGGCGCGAACTTCCAGGAGCGATACGCCTCCAGTGGCGTCGCCGGCATCGTGCTCCTCGCGGTGTGGCTCTTCGGAAGCAACACGCTGCTGCTCCTCGGGTATCGGGTGGCGCTTCGAACCTCGCGCGGAAAGGGCTCGACGAAACGCCGCACGAGGAGCCGATAGGATGCGACGGTGCCGGACGAGGATGACAAGGAGCGCGTCGACCGCGAGCTGATCGAGCTCCTCAACGAGCTCCGCGTCGCCCTGCCCGGAGTGCAGGTGCTGTTCGCGTTCCTGTTGATCGTCCCGTTCAGCAACGGGTTCGGCTCGATCACGACCCTCCAGCGGGCCGCGTACTTCGTCGCCTTCGTCTGCACGAGCTCGGCGACGGCGCTCCTCATCGCGCCGTCGACCTACCACCGACTCCGGTTCCGTCAGAAGGACAAGGAGCGGATGCTGTTCACGGCGAACCGACTGGCGATCGCGGGCACGGTCCTGCTCGCGTTCTCCATCTCAGCGGTCGTGTACCTCGTGACCGACGTCCTGTTCCACGCCTCGTGGGCCGCCCTCGTCACGGCGTTGAACGCCGGCTGGTTCGCCTGGTTCTGGTACGGGCTCCCGCTCACGCGGCCCGACGCACCGAGCGAATGACCGTCTAGCTGCGCGGGAAGAACGGCAACCGGAACTCCACGGTCGTTCCGGAGCCCGGTGCGCTTTCGATCACGAAGCTTCCGCCGGCGAGCTCCGCGCGCTCCCGCATCGTGGAGAGGCCGAGATGTCCCGGCTCCGCCCCCTCCGCATGCGAGCGATCGAAGCCGGCCCCGTCGTCGGTGATCCGAACGTTGAGGCCGCTCTCGGATCCGGAAAGCGTCACCACGACCCGTGTGGCGTTCGCGTGCTTGCGAACGTTGGAGAGCGCCTCCTGCGCGATGCGGAACGCGATCGCGCGGAGCTCCGGCGGCGGCTCCGGCGCGCCGTTGTCGACTATCTCCACGCCGATGCCGGTCTCCGATGCCATCCGCTCGAGATAGATCTCCAGCGCGGGCGCCAGGCCCTCTCGGTCGAGCACCGGAGGGCGAAGCTCGAAGAGGAGATGCCGCAGCCGGTCGATCGCAAGCTGAACGGTGTCCTTGATCTCTCCGATCGCGTCGACCGCGTCGGAGGAGTCCACCTGCCGCTCCAGCATCTGCAGACGCATGTCGACCGCGCTCATCACCTGGATCGAGTCGTCGTGGATGTCCGCGGCGATCCGGCGGCGTTCCTGCTCCTGGGCCTGCTCCAGGCGCGACAGCAGCGCGCGGCGCTGCTCGATCGTGCGCTTGAGGATCTCCAGGCTCTCGGTGAGCTTCTCCTCCGTCCGCTTGATCTCCGTGATGTCGGTCATCACGCCTCGCCAGAACCACGGATCGCCGTTCTCGTCGCGGACGACCACCGCCTCGTCCCGGAACCACAGCTCCCGGCCGTCGCGTGTGAGCATCCGGTATTCCGTGCGGAACGGGGCGCCGGTGCGATTGCTCTCGTCGTTCTCGCGGAGCACCCGGTCGCGATCGCTCGGGTGCATCTGCTTCACCCAGAGCTCCCGGTCGGTCACCCACTCCTCTCGCGGGATGCCGAGGATCTCGTCGATCTGCGGGCTCGTGTAGATGTTCGTGGAGTACTCGTCGACCTCGTCCATGTAGATGATCGCGGGGAGCTGCTCGACGAGAAGGCGGTAGCGGCGCTCCGCCTCGTAGGGGTCGTCGGATTCGGCGGGGCTTTCGCGCTCCTGCTGCTCGCGCGATCCCTTGGCCGCCATGCGATCCTCAGCGGCCGAGGGCCGCAGGCGCCTCGGAGAGGAGCCCGGCGAGGAGCGCGAGCCGCTGCGGCACCGAGGCGATGTCGCTCCACTCAGTCGGAGCGTGGTCGTTGCCGCCGACCGGCCCGAGGCCGTCGAGCGTCGGCACCCCGGCCGCGGAGGTCGTGTTGGCGTCGGAAGCTCCTCCGGTCGGCGCGTCGGAGAGCTCGAAGCCGAGGTCCCGCGCGATGCGAACGGCCTCCCGAGCGAGCACGGCGGAGCCGCCTTTCTTCTCGAACGGCCGGTGCCAGGAACCCCAGGTCACCGACGACGTCACGTCCGGCACGCTGTTCGTGCGGCCGATCCGCTTCACCTCTTCCTCCGCCTCGACCATCGTCTCCTCGGCGGAGGAGCGCACGTCGACCTTGAGGGAGCAGCGCTCGGGCACGACGTTGCTCCGCGTGCCGCCCTCGATCACTCCCACGTTGACGGAGACGCCGGGCCAGCGCCCGTTCAGCTCCTGGAGCTCGATCGTCTTGCGAGCCGCCTCCAAGATCGCGTTTCGTCCCTTCTCGGGCTCGACGCCGGCGTGCGCGGCCCGACCACCGATCTCGATCCGGAAATCGGAGACCCCCTTCCGCGACGAAACGACGTCGCCGTTCTCGCGCGCCGCCTCCATCACGAAGGTGGCGGCGAACTCCGGCGCCATCGCCTTGATGATCGGGCCGGAGAAGGGCGAGCCGATCTCCTCGTCGGGGTTGCAGACGTAGGTGAGATCCAGATCGCGGACGGCGCCGGCTTCCTCGAGAAGCTCGGTCGCGAGGAAACCGAAGAGCAGGCCGCCCTTCATGTCGGAAACGCCGGGCCCGTGCACCGTCGTGCCGTCGATCGTGAACGGCCGCTCGGCGACGGTTCCCTCGGGGAAGACCGTATCCATGTGCCCGATCATCAACAGCCGCGGGCCGGAGCCTGAGCGACGGCCCATCACCAGGTCGCCGAGTTGCTCGGGAGCTCCGTCTCCCGCGCGGTGAGCGCGGCGCTCGACCTCCCATCCGCCGGAGCGGAAGCGCTTCTCGCAGAGATCGGCGATGCGGTTGACGCCGCCGGGCGTGTAGCTGCCGGAGTCGATGTTCACCATCTCGCGCAACGACTCGACGTAGCGGTCGGTCCGAGACGCAGCGAGCTCGAGCAGGGTATCGAGCGCCATGTCGCGGCAAGTATAGGCTGCCCGTTTGCGGCGGCCGCCTTCACGGGCTGTTCCGTTCCTCGAGGAGGTGGAACGCGTGGCACTTCGGATCCACCACGTTCAGGTCGCGATCCCTCGCGGAGGCGAGCCCCGAGCGGACGCGTTCTACGCCGATCTCCTCGAGCTCCGTCGCGTCGAGAAGCCCGCCGGGCTCCGGCAGCTCCGAGGATTATGGTTCGCCCTCGCAGAGGACGATGCACAGCTGCACCTGGGGATCGAGGAGCCCTTCCGCCCGGCGAGGAAGGCCCACGTTGCTCTCCAGGTCCGAGACCTCGCGCGAACGCAGGCAGCGCTCGAGGCAGCCGGGCATCCGATCGTCGTGGAAGCGCAACTCGACGGCTCCCGGCGCTTCTACACCCAGGATCCCTTCGGGAACAGGCTCGAGATCCTCGCCGAGGACGCTCCTCCCGCGGCCGGGAGGTGACCCGTGGTCCGCGCGAAGGAGCTCACTCCGTGGTGGCGTGTCGGGCTCGCCGTGCTGCGACCGGCATTCGCGTCGACGTTCAAGCTGGAGGTGCACGGGACCGGCAATCTCCCGGCGACCGGCTGCGCGGTCCTCGCCTCGAACCATCGGAGCGTCATCGACGGCGTCCTGCTCGCCCTCGTCGGAGCTCGATGCGGCCGGGCGACCCGATTCCTCGTCGCCGCAGAGGTCTTCGAGTTCCGGATCCCCGGATGGACGCTCCGAACGTTCGACCAGATCCCGATCAGACGCGGAAGCCAGGACGCTGGAGCGCTCGACGAAGCGATCGCGGCACTTCACGGAGGATCGGTCGTCGGGGTCTTTCCGGAGGGCCGCGTCAACGAGGAGGCATCGATGCTTCGAGGACGGACCGGCGTGGCGCGGATCGCCCTCGCGGCCGGCGCACCCGTCGTTCCCCTGGGTCTTTGGGGAACGCAGACGCGCTGGCCGCGGAGCGGTATCCGATGGCGCCTGCCGCTCCGTCCCCGCGTCGCCGTGGAGATCGGAGCAGCGGTCGAGCCTCACGGCGACGTCGATTCGCCGGCGGACGTCCGTGCGTTCACCGAAGAGGTGATGCGCGCGATCGAAGCCTCAGCCGCGCAGGCGAGATCCCGGGTCGAGCGGCAGTGGACGCGCCGTCCTACAGGACGGCGGCGGTGGAGATGAGGTTCGAGTCGCGCAGCTTGCGAAGCGCTTCGCGCTCGATCAGCCGCACGCGCTCTCCCGAGAGACCGAGCACCTTGCCCGTCTCGCGGAGCGACAGCGGCTGTCCGTTCTCCAGTCCGTAGCGGAGGGCAACGACCTGGCGCTCGCGGATGTCGAGCACGCGCTCGACCGCGTCGCCGATCTCCTCGCGGAGAAGGGCATCCTCCACCTCGTTGAACGCGCTCTCCGAGTCGACCTCCTCGATCAGGTCGCCGAGCTCGGTGTCCTCACCGACCGGCGACTGGAGGGAGAGCGGCTCGCGCCGTCCCATCTCCGTGAGGTCGTCGATCTCCTCGAGCGTCGTGTCGAGCGCCTTCGCGAGCTCCTCGCGGGAGGGCTCCCGGCCCATCGACTGAGCGAACTGGAAGCGCGTCCGGTTGAGCTTGCGGAGACGGTCGTGGATGTGGACCGGCAGGCGGATCGAGCGCGAGCGATCGGCGATCGCGCGCGTGATGCCCTGACGGATCCACCACGTCGCGTAGGTGGAGAACTTGAAGCCCCGGCGCCAGTCGAAGAGCTCGACGGCGCGCATCAGCCCGATGTTTCCCTCCTGGATCAGGTCGAGCAGCGGGAGGCCCTGGCCCTGGTACTTCCGCGCGACGGAAACCACGAGCCGGAGGTTCGCCATGATGAACCGCTGGCGGGCCGCCTCGGCCTTGCGGACGTCCTTGCGGGCGGCGGCGATGCTTCGCTGGGCCCGAAGGCGGCCGGCGCGGAGGCGCTCCTCGGCCTCCTTGCCACGCTCGATCGTCATGGCGAGCTCGACCTCCTCCTCCTTGGTCAGCAGCGGCTCGCGGGCCGCCGCCTCCAGGTAGAGGCGAAGATCGTCGGCGTCGTCAGTTCCGAGTGGGCGTGCAGGTTCTGCCATGTTCTTCAGTCAACTCCTCGTCGAGTCCGTCCTCGAAGCCCGGGTCGTGCGGAGACAGAACCTCGGGTCTTCGGGTCTCGTGAAGCGGCGAATGTCAGGGCGCACGAAAACGAGGCCAGCGGCCGCTTGTAGGTCATGGTATCGATGGCCCCAATCTTTGTAAAGCCGACCCGGGCACCGTATGCCCCGCAGGGCGCTCCGGAAAACCCCGCGGAGCCCGAAATCACCCCGCAACCTCGGGTTTTTCCCCCATACGGCTGAGCCGAACGAGCATTCGGGCCGGTGAGTCCACCCCGCGCGCTCGGTCCGTTTCCGGTCGTCGTCTCTCCTCTCGTGCGCACTCCTTCCAACACGCTGGCCAGCGGGATCCTTCCCGTATGACGTACGAGTTCCGACGAGGAAGGGTTCGGCGTCGCGCCTGAGAGATCGCTGTGAAGAGCGTCTGCGACCGCTTCGACAGCATGACCGCGGGTCGAGAGAAGTTGTCGCTCGAATTCCACAAACGCGGCTCGTCAGCCGGCCGGCGACGCTCCCACCACCGGTCCCGGGCCCCGATCTCCCGCCGGGGAACTCGGGCGCGTGAGGAGGGCGCCGGCGTAGAGGAGCGCCGCCAGCACCAGGAGGTTCCGGTAACCGACGACCAGCGCCGTGTACTCCAGGATGCCGCCGACCATGGCGCCCAGCAGGTTCGTTCCGAACGCGAGCGTGGAGGAGGCGGACTCCCGGAACCGCTCAGCGAAGATCACGTTCGCCACGAAGATGGGGGCGAACGCCAGCCCGATCGCCACGACGAGGCGGGGCGGAAGCGGCAAGCCGAGGACCGCCTCCGGCGGAACGAGCCAGGCGAGGGCCAGCGCCACGAAGAGCAGGAGGTACAGGCGTCGCGGATGGCGGATCGTGACGCGCTTGGTGAGCTCCACAGCCGCGAGGACCGCCAGGAGGATTCCCCCGAACGCCAGCGCGTTCACGATCCAGGTGGTGCCGAACAGCAGAGCGAACTGGACCACGTTCTTCGTCTCGAGCAGCAGGAACGCCGCTCCCATGAAGAAGAGGTCGACGTACGAACGCATCCCGGTGAAGCCGCCTCCGAACACGCGTACGGCCGCGACCGAGGCGATCAGGATGAGGAGGAGCGTCAGCAGATAGATCGTCGGGATGCTGCGGGTCTTCAGATACACGAACGGATGGTCGTCGGTCGCGGGGGCCGTTGCCCCGGCCGGGTTCCAGCGACTCGGGCAGTGGACGTTCGCCGGATCGCTGCTCACGGTGAGGAGCGCGAGGTCTCCGGCGACCGGAAGTGTGTCGACGCACGGCGAGTGTCCGAAGACGACCCGGAGCGTGTTCGCGAGTCGGTCCACGAGCCAGCTCTCGCGGTAGAAGTTGTACATGGAGAAGACGCCGCCGGCCGTGAGATGTGCCTTCGCGGCGCCGATCGCCTCCCGCGTGAAGAGATAGCTCTCCAGCCGGAGCGAGGACTGGCCCGAGACGAGCGTCAGCGAGTCGGGGAGCGCGAACAGGATCAGGTCGTAGCGGGTGTCCGTCCGCTCCAGGAACGCGCGGCCGTCGTCGACGTGCACGTCGACCCGAGGGTCCTGGTACGGCTGGTCGGGATTGAGCTCGCGGCCGAGATCGGCGAGCCGAGGATCGATCTCCACCGCGTCGACGTGCTTCGCCCCCTCCGACAATGCGATCGCGACGTCGCTCCCCGTGCCGGCGCCGATCACCAGGACGTTGTCCAAGGGATCGTCCACCGCTCGTTGGTACGGAAGGAAGTAGATCGGCTCGCGAACGCGTCGCTCCGCGACGGGCTCCACGATCTGATGCGGGATCCCGTTCGCCGTGATCAGGAAGGTGTTCGCGTCGACCGGCTCGACTCCGATCTTGTAATACGGAGACCACGTGATGCCGCTCACGAGCGACTCGCCGGCGAGCATCAGCATGATCGCGACGAGCGCGAGGAGCAGCCTCAGCGGCCGCTCCGGCAGCGACAGGAGCAAGAAGCACCCGACCACCACGAGCCCCCAGCCGATCGGCGGGCTGCTCAGGAACGACAGGATGGAGAACGCGACGACGCCCGCGATGCTTCCGAGGATGTCGAGCCGGTAGGCCTCCAGCGGCTCGAACGTCGCGAAGCTCCGCGCGACGGCCTCACCGAGGAAGCTCATCACCGCCGCGACGACGAGGAAGACGATCGGGAGCGTGACCCACACGGGGGGACCCGAGATCCCGAAGCCGAAATAGATCAGCTGCCCGCCGCCGTGCTGGACGTTGATGGGAAAGATCAGCACGAGTGCGAGCAACACCCCGAGGGCGACGGGCGCGAGCTCCGTGAGGTCGCGTGGGGAACGCGCCCGGAGGAAACCGATCCCGATCCCGAGGAAGCTCCCCAGCAGCACGAAGTTCGAGAAGTACGAGAGGTAGATCACGTTCGCGCCCAGCCAGCGGATCAGCGCGAGCTCGACGAAGAGCATCAGGGAGGAGAGGAGGAACAGGCGCGGCCGGCCGTGGACGAGCGGCGCGGAGTTCGGCACCGGGGCATTATCGCGGCGCGGTTCTCGGATCCGCGATTAGCCTGAGGAGGATGCGGCCCGCGATCCGGTTTCCCGAGGAGATCGTTCTCGACGTCGGCGGACCGCTCCATGCCTCCGTCTGGAGCGGCGACCCCTCCGGCACGTTCGTGTGTCTCCCCGGGCTCGGTGGCTCCGCCGCGAGCTGGCTCGCCGTCGGCAGCGGGTTGGCCGCGCACGGGCAGGTGATGGCGGTCGAGCTTCCCGGAACCGGAAGGACGCCGCGGAACGGACGCGGGTCCACGCTCGAGGAGCACCGCCGGGTT
This sequence comes from Actinomycetota bacterium, assembly GCA_045805245.1. Taxonomy (GTDB): domain Bacteria; phylum Actinomycetota; class UBA4738; order UBA4738; family JBJMLN01; genus JBJMLN01. Next base: position 17,401 of record JBJMLP010000262.1, read on the forward strand.
CTTTCCGAGCTGATCGCCCGCCAGCCCGGAGACGTCGTGCTCGTCGGTAACTCCCTCGGTGGCTCGCTCGCGCTGCTGCAGGCGGCCACGGAGCCTTCGTCGGTCGCTGGACTCGTCTTGACCGATCCGGCCCTGCCGTGGGCGTCGGGCCGGTTCCCTTCGCCGATCGTGATGGCGGGCTTCGCCGTGTACCTCGTTCCGGGCCTTGGAGAGTGGGTGGTGGGGCGCCGGCTCTCCGGCGGCATCGCCGAGCGGATGGTGGCGCTCGGGTTGCAGCTCTGCGCCGACGATCCCGCTTCGATCGACCCGGTGGTCGTCCGCGCGCACGTGGCGATCGTCCGGTCGATGCAGCGGGACCCCGACGCGGCCGCCGCGTTCGTCGCTTCCGCGCGCTCGCTCCTGCGTCTCGGCATGCGTCCGCGTCGATGCGAGTCGATCCTCGCGGGTGTCACGGCGCCGACGCTGCTGCTCCACGGCGCGAAGGATCGCTTCGTTCCGCTCCGCTTCGCCGAGGCCGCCGCGGAGCGGCATCCGCGGTTCGAGCTCCGGGTCTTCCGCGATCTCGGTCACGTTCCACAACTGGAGGCTCCGGACCGATGGCTCTCGGCCGTGGAGAGCTGGCTCGATCGGTCGGGCCTCGCGGACCTCTCCGCGAGCGAGACCCCTGCTCGCACGTTGCGTTGACCGTTCCGACCCGGCTCGATAGGGTCGGCCGCCCGATCCCGAGACGCCCGACCGGAGGGTCCCCGATCCGAGCCCTGAGACTGCTGGCTGCGTTGGTGGCGCTCGCGTCGATCTCCGCGTTCGCGCCGGCGGGATCGTCTCCGTCGACGCCTCCGCCACCGACGAAGCCGAACGTGCTGCTCATCGTGACCGATGACCAGGAGTTCAAGACGCTCGGTGCGATGAGCGCGGTCGGAAACCGGCTCGTGGACAAGGGTGTCAAGTTCAGCAACGGATACGTGACGAACCCGATGTGCTGTCCGAGCCGGACGAGCATCCTGACCGGCGACTACTCCCACACGACGGGCGT
>JBJMLP010000263.1:0-5488 GCA_045805245.1 Actinomycetota bacterium
ACTACCTGTTCAACCTGGAGTACTCCGCGATCCACGTCGTGATCCACCCGGAGGGACTGATCCACGGTCTCGCGGAGTTCCGCGACGGCAGCATCATCGCCCAGATGGCGACCGCGGACATGCGGCTACCGATCCAGCTCGCGCTCGCGAACAAGGAGAGCCTGATCGTCGGCGGCGAGCTCGTGATGGATCTGATCAAGGGCGAGCCGGAGCGTCTCGTGCCGGTGGACTCCGAGCACGCAGCGCTCGCGCAGTGTCTTCGTGGCGAGCGGCGTGAGGATCTGAAGCGCGTGGTGCTGACGGGGTCGGGAGGACCGTTCCGGGGCTGGACGCATTCGGAGCTCACGAAGGCATCGGTGAAGGAGGCGCTCGCGCATCCGGTGTGGCAGATGGGGCCGAAGATCACGATCGACTCCGCCACGCTGATGAACAAGGGGCTCGAGGTGATCGAGGCGCACTACCTGTTCAACCTGGAGTACTCCGCAATCCACGTCGTGATCCATCCGGAGGGATTGATCCACGGGCTGGCCGAGTTCCGTGACGGCAGCATCATCTCCCAGATGGCGACCGCGGACATGCGGCTGCCGATCCAGCTGGCGCTCGCGTGGCCGGAGCGACTTCCGACAGGGATCGAGGGCGTGCCGCTCTCCGATCCGGCGACGTCGTTCAGCTTCGAGCCGATCGACCGGGAGGCGTTCCCCGCGGTCGATCTCGCGTACCGCGTCGGTGAGCTCGGCCTGACGTTCCCGTGCGTGATGAGCGCGGCGAACGAGGTCGCGGTCATGGCGTTCCTGGAGAACAAGATCCCGCTCACCCGGATCACGGAGATCGTCTCCTCCGTCGTCGACGAGCACGAAGCCGCGTCGGTGGTGTCGGTGGTGAACCTCGAGCGCGCCGACGGTTGGGCGCGCCGCAGGGCCGCCGAGATCATCGAGGCCCGCTGATCGCCTGACCGATGTCGGGCATCATGGGGCAGGTCGCCTTCTTCGTCGTCATCCTGCTGATCATCCTGATCCACGAGGCCGCGCACTTCGGTGTGGCGAAGGCCTTCGACATCAAGGTCGAGGAGTTCTTCGTCGGCTTCGGCCCGCGGCTGTGGTCGACGCAGCGAGGCGAGACGGAGTACGGGGTCAAGGCGCTCCCGTTCGGAGGCTACGTCCGGATCGCCGGGATGAACCCGTTCCAGGAGCCCTCAGAGCGGGAGCTGCCGCGCAGCTACGGAGCGAAACCGATCTGGCAACGCGGGCTCGTGATCGCCGCAGGCCCCGCGACGCACTTCGTGCTCGCGTTCCTCTTCTTCGCCCTCTGGCTCGGCGTCGTCGGCAAGCCGACCGCCGTGGAACCACAGGTGCTCCAGGTGCAGCAGACCATGTCCGGCAAGCCGTCCCCCGCGGCCGAGGCCGGCATCCGTCCCGGCGATCGGATCGTGGGGATCGACGGCATCTCCGCCCCGACGGAGCAGCAGCTGATCGACTACACCCACGCCCACGCGGGACAGCCGGTCACGATCCGCGTGGAGCGGGACGGCCGAACGTTCACGGCGACGGTGAAACCGATCCTGACCGACGTCGGGGCGGGACAGCAGGCGGGACGGATCGGGGTCGTCCTGACGCTCGCGCGGGCACCGTCGGGACCCATCGCCTCGATCGTTGGCGGCGTGAAGCTCGTCGGCACCTACACGAAGGTCGTCGTGACGAGCCTCGGCCGGCTCTTCGGGCCGGAGGGGATCGGCCGCGTGTTCGACCTGCTGTTCAGCAACACTCCGCGGCAGGCGAATGACGCGACGAGCGTGATCGGCGCGGGTCGCATCGCGGGACAGGCGGCGGCGAGCGGCAACTTCGGCGACGTGCTCCTCCTGTTCGCGACCCTGAACGTCTTCATCGGGATCCTGAACCTGCTGCCGCTCCTTCCCTTCGACGGAGGGCATCTCGCGGTGCTCGCGATCGAGAAGATCCGGGGAAAGCCGATCGACGCCCGTCGGTTGCTTCCGGTGACGGCCGTGGTCGCGACGCTCCTCATCGTGTTCATGGTGAGCCTCGTCTACCTCGATATCACGAAGCCGGTTCCGAACCTGTTCCGCTGAGGATCGGCTCTCGGTCGCCCTCTGCGGTCGTCGCGTGGTCTGAGACTCAGGCATGTCACAAGTTCTCCACACCCCCTCGGAAGGGGCGCAACGCCGGACAACTACGATGAGCCGCGTGAGCGAGACGACGATCCTGGTGGTCGACGACGAGGAGGCGATCGCCGAGGCCGTTCGTGCGCGCCTCGAGAGCGAGGGCTTCCGCGTCGTCACGGCGCCGGATGGCCCGAAGGCGCTCGAGCGCTTCGCCGAGACAGAGCCGGCGCTCGTCGTCCTGGATCTGATGCTTCCGGGGATGGACGGCCTCGAGGTCTGCCGGGAGATGCAGCGAGACCGTTGGACCCCGGTGCTGATGCTCACGGCGCGGACGGAGGAGGCCGACAAGATCGCCGGCTTCGCCGTCGGCGCCGACGACTACCTCACGAAGCCGTTCAGCCTCCGCGAGCTCGCGGTCCGCGTCCGGGCGATCCTCCGCCGGGTGGAACGGATCCGCAGCGCGGTGGACGGACAGCCGCTCGTCCGCGGGGACCTCGTCATCGACGCAGCTCGCAGGCGTGCGACCCTCGACGGCCGGGAGGTCCAGCTCACTCCGCTCGAGTTCGAGATCCTGATCGCCCTCGCGCGCGATCCGGGCGTCGTGCTGACGCGGGAGCAGCTCATGGATCGGGTCTGGGGCTATCGCGACTACGGCGGCGGGCGCGTCGTCGATTCCCACGTCGCACGCATCCGCAAGAAGCTCGAGGAGGAGGGCGGTCAGGCAGAAGCCATCCGCACCGTCCACGGCGTCGGATATGCATTCCGTGAGGTCACCGCGTGAGCAGCCGCCCGCTCGACCGCGTCACCTCGATCCGGGCGAAGCTCGGGCTCACGATCGTGTTCGCGGTCGCGGTCACGATCGTCGTGATGTACGTCCTGTTCGGCTACGCGCTCCGCAACTCCGCGCGCGACTCGGAGACCCTCGACCTGCTGCCGATCGCGAACGCCGTCGCCGCCGGGCGCACCCCGGCGCTTCCGGAGGGCGTGCTCGTCGTCGCGCCCGGTCGCTCGACGGAGCTGCCCGCGTCGTTCCTCCGTTCGTCGTTCACGACCGGGGTCCACACGGGGGTCTCCGGCGGGTACGAGTACGTGGCGGTGCCCGCGAACGACGGCTCCGGAACCGTGTACGCGCTCCGACCGGTGCCTGGGAGAGGCCCGGTGGCGGCCGCGGGCGCAACCGTCCGGTTCCTCCGAAGCTATTGGTGGCAGCTTCTGCTCGGCGGCGCGATCGCGGCGGGCATTGCGCTGCTGCTCGTGCGGTGGCTTGCCCGAGGGATGACGAAGCCGCTCCGCGACATGGCGAACGCTTCGCGGCGGATGGCGCGGGGCGACTACACCCAGCGGGTGGAGACGAACTCGCGCGACGAAGTCGGAGCGCTCGCCGAGGCCTTCAACCGCATGAGCGCGGAGCTCGACAGCCTCGAACGGCTCCGCCGCGAGCTCGTCGCGAACGTCTCCCACGAGCTGAAGACGCCCATCTCGGCGCTGCGCGCGCACATCGAGAACCTCCTCGACGGCGTGGAGCACCCCGATCCGCAGGTGTTGCAGGTGATGCTCCAGCAGTCCGAGCGCCTGTCCCGTCTCGTCGACCAGCTCCTCGATCTCTCCCGCCTGGAGTCGGGGGACGTGCCCCTCGAGCGCCAGGTGCTGCCGCTTCCGCCCCTCGTCGACCGGGTCGTCTCCGAGATCGACGTCGCCGGCGCTGGAAGAGGTATCCACGTCCGCGCGGACCTTCCCGAGGAGCTGCCGGCCGTCTGGGGAGATCCTGAGCGGGTCCACCAGGTTCTGTTCAATCTGCTGGACAATGCCGTTCGCTTCGCCCCCGAGGGCGGGGAGGTCGTCGTCTCCGCGTCGCGACACAATGGATCCTGCAAGGTCGCGGTACGCGACGAGGGGCCCGGCATCGCAGCGGAGCATCTTCCCCGGTTGTTCGAGCGCTTCTACCGTGTGGACACCGCTCGCTCGCGGAACGACGGCGGCACGGGGATCGGCCTCGCCATCGCGCGGTCGGTCGTCGAGGCCCACGGGGGACGGATCTGGGCGGAGAGCGATCCAGGCGCAGGGAGCGTGTTCTTGTTCGAGCTGCCGGTGGCCCCGGCCGACCATGGGAGGTCCGAGTGAAGGCGAGCACGACGACGATCGAGGTCACCGCGGCGGAGCGCTACGCCTACCTCGACCTCACGGAGGACCTGCAGCGCGCGATCAAGGACTCGGGGGTGACGGACGGGGCGGCGGTCGCGTTCTGCTCGCACACGACCTGCGCGCTCCTGATCAACGAGTGGGAGGACGGCGCCCTCGCCGATTTCCGCGCCCGGATGGAGTCGTCCGTGCCGGAGGAGATCTACTACGCCCACGACGACCACGACCTCCGCACGCAGAACCTCCAGGAGTCCCACGAGCGCCAGAACGGCCACGCGCACGTGAAGGCGATGCTGTTGTCGGCGACGTCGCACGCGATCCCCGTGAGCGCGGGAGATCCGGCCTTCGGTCGCTGGCAGCGGCTGATCCTGTTCGAGATGGACGAGCCAAAAGAACGCTCGATCGTCTTCCACGTCTTCGGCGAATGAGGCCACCTCGGCGAAAGATCCCGCGCGTGGGAAGCTGGAGCTGATGCTCGCGAACCGAAGGGCTACCCGGAAGATCCGCGTCGGCTCCGTCGAGGTGGGCGGAGACGCCCCGGTGTCCGTCCAGTCGATGACCACGACGAAGACGGCGGACGTCAACGCGACGCTCCAGCAGATGGCGGCGCTCGTCGCGACGGGCTGCGAGATCGTGCGCGTCGCCGTGCCGCACTGGGAGGACGCGGAGGCGCTCCGGCAGATCGCCGAACACGCCACGATCCCCGTGGTCGCCGACATCCACTTCCAGTGGAAGTACGCGATGGCCGCGCTGGAGGCCGGCATCCAGGGCCTCCGGATCAATCCCGGGAACATCAAGTACCAGGACAAGGTTCGGCTGATCGCCCGGGAGGCGAAGTCGCGCAGCGTGCCGATCCGGATCGGAGTGAACGCCGGCTCGCTCGAGAAGGACCTCTTGGAGAAGTACGGGCGGCCGACGCCGGAAGCGCTCGTGGAGTCGGCGCTCAACGAAGCGCGCATCCTCGAGGACGAGGACTTTTTCGACATCAAGATCTCGGTGAAGCACTCCAACCCGCGGGTGATGATCGAGGCGTACCGGATGCTCGCGGAGAAGTGCGAGTACCCGCTCCACCTGGGCGTGACGGAGGCGGGACCGCTGCCGATGGGCGGGATCAAGAGCGCCGTCGGCATCGGGACGCTCCTCGCCGAGGGGATCGGCGACACGATCCGCGTGTCCCTCACCGACGACCCGGTGGAGGAGGTCAAGGCCGGCATCGGGATCCTCCAGGCGCTG
>JBJMLP010000264.1:0-6915 GCA_045805245.1 Actinomycetota bacterium
CCGCCGCCGCCGGGAGAGGCGGGCGGGGACGCGACGCCGGCGCTCACTCCGGTGCCGGCTTCGCGCCGAGCGGGAGGGGCTGGCGGAACGGCCGGTACGCGCGCTGTCCCGCCTGCGCTGCCTGCGATCCGACCCCGGCGAGCGACCTCGGCGAACCGAGCAGCATCATGAGGCCGTAGATCGAGAAGATCGTCGCCGAGCTCGACATGCCGGTGAAGAGCGGGTTGAACGCCGCCTCCACGAAGAACGCATTGAACCCGATCAGGAGCGTCCGAAGCAGCGCGGCCCTCGAGTTCTCCCCGAGCGCCATGTACGCGCGATATCGGCGGAGCATCAAGAGCTCCGTCGAGATCACCCAGCCGAGAAGGAGACCGAGACCGATCAGGCCGCCCTCGACGAGGAACAGGATGTAGTCGTTGTGGAACGGCAGCTGGAACTGCTGGTGCTGACCCGGACGGGTCGTGACGATGACGGTCGGCCCGGAGAACCACGAGCCCGAGATGGGCGAGCTGCGGAACTCGTCGATGCCCGCCTGCCAGAGCGCCAGTCGCGTGCCGTTGTTGTCGCGTTTGCCGACCGCTGAGAAATACGTGTCGGTCAGTTGCAGCCCTCCGCCGAAGTTCACGACGACGAGTCCCGCCGCCCCGATCACGAGCAGCGCGGCGACCCAACGGCGCATCGGGCGGCGCCTCCGTCGCGTGAGGAAGACCGTCAGCAGCGTCGTGAGCAGGACGAGCAAGGCGGTGCCCGACGGATACGCGCGGAAGATGAACAGCCCGAGGAGGATCAGGAACGCGGCGCGGAGCCTCCACCGGAGCACCACCGTCGCCGCGATCCCCATCATCAGGTACAAGAGCGTCGCGTTCTTGTACTGCCGGTAGGCCGCGAGCTTCACCAGCGGGCCCCACGGAACGTACGTGCTGAGATGCGTCAACGCGCTGAGCGACGCGTAGATCAACCCCACCCATGCGACGGCGCGCAGGAGTGAGCGAACCTCCAGTCGTGTCGGATCCTCCACCGTGCCGAGGTAGAGGAAGGCCAGCAGCATCGGAAGGAAGATCGGGCGGGCGCCGCTCTTCGTGCCGAGGATGAACGTCCCGATCATCGTGCCGGTGAAGCCGATCGCGAACAGCACCAACAGGAACTTGTCCGGCGTCGCGAGCCTACGGAACCCCTGGCCCCGGCGGCGCGCCAGGAAGAGTGCAGCGATCGGTACCAGCAGGATCAGGTAGCGGATCTCGCCGCCCTTGTCGAGGTAGTTCGTGACGTCGAGGGCGGTCGCCGCGAGGATGAAGATCAGGCCGCGGCCGAGACGGAACGCATCGGTGCGAGCGAGCCGCGACGGAACCCCACGGATCGCATCGGTCGGACGCTCTTCGCTCGGCGGCTCGGAGGACGGAAGGGGATCGAGCGAGGCGGGTGAAGGAGCAACCCGGAGGGTCATGTTCTCCTCATCGAGGAAGATGCGAAGCGCGGTCGATGGCGGATGATAACAGAGGTACTTCGTGCTCCCGAAGCCGGTCGTTGGTCGTAGAGCCGATGCTATGTTCGGCAGCGTGACGCCCGCCGACGGCGAACGTCCGACGATCATCTTCCTGCATCTCGGCAAGACCGCGGGGTGGACGCTCTCGCGCGTCCTGAACCGGAACGTCTCGCCGAACGTGCGGATCGGGAATCCTCCGAACACTCCGCACGGGTTCCTGAGCGTCGAGCCGATCCGGACCTTCGCGTCGTGGCCGGAACCCCGGCGCGCCCGTTTCCGGCTCGTCTCGGCGCACATGGTGTACGGGCTCCACGAGCACGTGCCTCGGCCGTCGGCGTACCTGACGCTCCTGAGGAAGCCTGTCGCCCGCGCGATCAGCGGCTACCACCGGGTCCTGGAGACGCCGACGCACCGGCTCCACGAGGCGGTCGCTGTGCGCGGGATGTCGCTCGAGGACTACCTCACGAGCGGGGTCTCCCTCGAGACCGACAACAGCCAAACCCGGGCGATCGCGGGCGACGTCGACACTCCCTTCGGGGCGACGAGCGACGAGCTCTTGCAGCGCGCGCTCCGGAACCTGGACGACCACTTCCCGGTCGTCGGGCTCACCGAGCGCTTCGACGATCTCCTCCTCGTGCTCAAGCGGACGTACGGATGGTCGAACCTTCTCTACGTGCGCGCGAACGTGACGAAGAAGAAGGCGGCTCGAGAGGAGATCCCCCCGTCGACGATCGAGCTGATCAAGGATCGGAACCGCCTCGACGAGCAGCTCTACGCGAACGTCTCGGAGCGCTTCCAGACGCTCGTGGATGCCGACGCGGGCTTCGAGAGGGACCTCGAAAGCTTCCGCAAGCGGAACGCGCGGTATCAGCCGTGGGGCCACCTGACGTACACCTATCCGCGCCGCCTTCGGGAGGTCGTCTCACGATCCCGGAGCAGCTCGTGAGGCGGGGAGGACGCGCATGGGCCTGACCGACTCGGTTCCCCTCGACCGCTGGACGTTCGAGCGGTTCGGGCTGACCCCCTCGAAGCTCGCGCGCCGCGCGACCGACCGTTCCGCGCCGCGCGTGTTCTGCGTCAGCATCCCGAAGGCGGGAACCCATCTGTTGGAGCGCGCCCTGTGCCTGCATCCACGGATGTACCGGAAGCTCCTTCCGACCGTCTCGGACGAGAACATCGGGAAGGTCGGCGGGTTCGGAAAGGTCCTGCACCGCATCCGTGCGGGCGAGGTCGTCGCCTCGCATCTGCGCTTCGCGCCACCGTACCCGCAACAGCTCGAGCGGAGCGGCGTGGCGGGAGTGTTCCTCGTCCGCGATCCGCACGACATCGTCGTCTCGCAGGTGCACTACGTCTCCAAGCGCGCCGACCACCGGCTCCACGACGCCTTCGCGGAGCGGGACGCGAGGGAGAAGCTCCGACTCGCGATCACGGGAGATCACGACCGTGGCGCGCCCTCGATCGGCGAGCGTCTCGATTACTTCGCCGGCTGGCTCGACGCCGGTTGTCTCGTGCTGCGGTTCGAGGATCTCGTGGGGCCGGGCGGGGGCGGAGACGAATCGCGGCAACGCGCGTCGATCGCGTCGCTCCTGCGCCACGCCGGGCTCGATGAGGACGACGCGACCGTCGGATCGATCGCGAGCGAGCTGTTCTCCTCCGAGAGCCCGACGTTCCGGAAGGGCTCCGCGGGCGGATGGCGGAGCGCGTTCGATCCCGAGCTGGAGGCGCTCTTCGACCAGGTCGTCGGCGACCGCGCTGTCCCCTACGGCTACGGGTCGTCGGATCGCGCCGGCTCGTGACCGGGCGCCCGATCCTCGTCACGGGATCGCATCGTTCGGGCTCCACCTGGGTCGGCAAGACCCTCGCGAACGCGCCGGAGGTCGGATACATCCGTGAGCCGTTCGGCGTCCACCATCGCCGGGGCGTTCTCGACGTCTCCTTCCCGCACTGGTTCCCCTACATCTGCGAGGAGAACGAGCGCCCGTACGTCCGCCCGATGCGGGACATGCTGGCGTACCGTTACCGCACCGGAGCGGGGCTCGCCTCCGCGCGCTCGCCGAGAGACGTCGCGCTCGTCGTCCACGATCGGGCGGAGTTCGCCCGATTCCGGCGGCGCGCGGCCCGGCCGCTGCTCAAGGACCCGATCGCGGTGTTCTCTCCCGAGTGGATCGCGGATCGCCTCGACGCGCAGGTGATCGCGCTGATCCGGCATCCCGCTGCGTTCGCGAGCAGCATCAAGAAGTACAACTGGACCCATCCGTTCGGCGACTTCCTGGCCCAGCCGCTCCTGATGCGCGACCTGCTGGCGCCGTACGCCGAGGAGATCGAGCGCTTCGCGAGAGAGCCGCAGGAGATCGTCGACCAGGCGATCCTGCTGTGGAACCTGATCCACTCCGCCATCGCGACGTATCGGGAGCGTCGGAAGGAGTGGTTCTTCGCCCGGCACGAGGACCTCTCCCGCGAGCCCGTGGAGGGCTTCCGCGCGATGTTCGGCGCCGTCGGTGTTCCGTTCTCCGCGGAGATCGAGCAGGCGATCGCGCGCTCGACGGGCTCGGAGAATCCGGCGGAGGTCTCCGACGCCGGCGTCCTCGCCCGTGACAGCCGCGCGGGCATCTGGACGTGGAAAGCGCGCTTGTCCGAAGCCGAGATCGAACGCGTCCGCACGGGCACGGAGCCGCTCTGGAGAGCGTTCTACGCCGACGACGACTGGTAGCCCGTCGCGCCTTCCGGAGATCAGGTGGTCTCGGCGCGCTCCGGATGGTTCCTGAGGAAGCGGACGGACGCCTTCGGCATCTGCGTCTGGGTGGTCTGCACCGGCGCCAATGGTGCCTGGTTGTAATTGAAGCTCCCCGCGTAGGCGTAGGCGTTCTGGTCGCGCGTGGAGAGCGGTGGCAGGTTGCCGTAGTTGCGCTCGACGTACGCGATCACCGAAGAGAACGAAGCGTCGTTGCTGTCCGTGAAAGCCGGTTTGGCGTATGGACTCACGATCACCATCGGAACGCGGACACCGAGGCCCTGCGGCGGCGCGACGTGATCGTAGAAGCATCCACAATCGTCGTACGTGATGAAGATCGCCGTGCTGTTCCACTCCGGTCCGTTCATGAAGGCGTTGAGCAGCTCTCCGATCTTGTTGTCCCCACGGATCATCGAGGTGCCGTTGTGCTGCGAGGTCCCCGCATGCGGGCCCGTCCCCGGGAAGGGCATCGCGAACGTGAGGTTCGGAAGGACCCCGGCGTGCGCGTCGTCGAGCAGCTGCTGCGCCGGGGCGACGTTCGCGGACTTCGCCCCGTAGAGGCAGTCACCGAAGCTCGGACACATCGACCAGACGTTCTGGTTGCTCCACAGGTACTCGCCCTCGTAGATCTTCCACGAGAGGTCGGCGGCGTCGAGCCGATCCATCACGGTCGGCTCGTAGCTCACGGGCGACGGGCGGTAGGGACCGGTCCCGTCCGGCTTCGGGATGCACGACGGCACGCGCTGGGGCGTCGCCGACGGCGAGGAACGCCAGTTCGCGAGCGAGTTGCTGTCGCATCCCCATCCGGGGCCGGTCGGAACATTCGGATCCGGCACCGGGATGTCGCCGGTGAACCCGTCGAGGCTCGTCGAGGCCATGTCGATGTGCGCTCCGAAGCTCGCGGTCGGGTCACTCTCGAACGTCCTGTCCGAGATCGTGAACGAGCGCGCGGCGTCCGCGAGATTCGGGATCTGGTCGGGGTAGTACTGCGTCAGGCAGCGGTAGCCCTTCGCCTGCGAGCAGCCGCCCACGTTCGCCCACCCGTCCATCGTCCCGCCGTGGATGGCCGTCGTGTGGGCCTTCACGTTGTGTCCGACCTCGGGAACGATGTCGGGCGATCGCTCCAACGGGATCGACGAACCGTCGGGGAGCTCGCCGGTGTCGGTTCCGTCGCACCGGGCATCCTGGACGCAGATCTGGCCGAGGACCTCGTCGAAGGAATGGTTCTCCTGGAAGATCACGACCACATGCCGGATCGGTGAGGAGAACGGCTGCAGGCTCGAAGGACTGGGAGCGCCCGGCGGCTGCGGAACGCTCGGAAGTCCGAAGACATGGAGCTCCGAGTCACCGGAGGTCACGTACAGCGATCCGTTCGCGAGCGCCGGCGCGGAGGTGATCGGCCCCACCGCGGTCGTCCACCGAGGAGATAGACACGTCGGCGCCTTGCAGCCCGCCGTGTCGTAGGCGGCGAGCGATCCGTCCACGCGTCCCACGTAGACGAGTCCGTCGCCCGCGACGGGCGCCGCGCGGACGAACGGCATCCCGCTCGTTCCGGCGGTCCAGATCGGGTCGCACGCTTGTCCGGCGACGTCCTTGCATCCCGCCGCGTTGAACGCGTACAGCAGACCGTCGTCCGCGCCGACGAACAGGCGGCTCCCGGCCACGGTCGGCGGCGCGTGGACCGCCCCGCCGAGCGTCGCGTGCCAGAGCAGCGTGCCGTCGCCGGCGACGAAGGCGTTCAGGTTCCCGTCATCGGTGACGGCGTAGAGCATCTCCTTGTCCTTGACGACCTCCGAGGCGAACGTGGGGGCGGAGTCGAGGCCCCCCGAGAGCGTCCGCGACCAGATCTGGGCACCCGTCGCCGCGTCGACCACGGTGATCTGGCCGCTGTTCGCGCCGACGGCGACGACCGTCTTGCCGAGGATCTTCACGAAGCCGACCGACGGGGAGGAGTGCACGGTGCCTCCCGCCGGAGCCGTCCACGCCGGCGCGCACGGCGTCTGCGTGCAGGACTGAGGGAACGCGTAGAGCTTCTTGTCCGCCGAACCCACATAGATGAGCCCGCCGGAGACCGTCGGAGAGGAGTCGATCGGGCCGCCCGTCGTCGCGGTCCATCTCGGCGCGCAGGTCCCCGAGCATCCGGTGTCGAACGCGTAGAGCTTCCCGTCGTCGGATCCGACGTAGACCGTCGATCCCGACACGGCGGGTGAGGAATCGATGGCACCACCGGTCGTTCCGGTGAAGCGCGGGGAGCAGTTGTTCGAGCACTTCGCGTTGAAGGCGTAGAGCTTGCCGTCGCTCGAGCCGACGTAGACCGAACCGCCGGCAACCGCCGGCGAGGTGTGCGCCACGTTCCCTGCGGCGGACGTGCTCCACGCCTCCGTCAGCGTGGAGACGTTGTTGGAGTCGACGACGTTCTCGAAGACGTTCCAGCCCCCTCGTGTGGCGTCGAACCCTGCGGAGGTCCAGTCGGTGCGAACGGTGATGGGCACCTGTGCGGTTCGTCCGCTCTGCCGGCCCTTCGCCGTGATCCAGTGGACCCCCGGCACCGCCTGGGTCGGGACCTGGAGCCCGGTCGCGGGGAATCGTCCGCCGCCCGTCGCCCGGGCGATCCCCTGGTCCGCCGAATCGAAGTACAGGTCGACGGTTTCGCCGTTGGAATAACCTCCGGTGCCCGTGACGAGCACGGTCGCGGACGGAG
>JBJMLP010000265.1:0-6845 GCA_045805245.1 Actinomycetota bacterium
CGCAGGGTTCCGCCTCGGACGACCTCGGTCTCGACGTCGGAGCCTCCCGCTTTCCGCACCACGAGTTCCACCGCCCCGTCGGAAAGCAGGATGCGGTCCTCCGCTCGCACGTCGTTCGCGAGGCCCGGATAGCTCACGGTCGCTGCATCGTTGCGGCCATCGGCACCGGAGAGCACGAAACGCTCACCCGGACGCAGCCGCACGCTGCCGGTCGCAAGCTCGCCGAGCCGGATCTTCGGACCGGGGAGATCGGCCATCACCGCGATATCCCGTCCGCAGTCGCGTTCCGCCTCGCGGACGAGAGCCACCGAGCGCGCATGGTCCTGCGGAGTTCCGTGCGAGAAGTTGACGCGGACGACGTCCGCGCCGGCGTCGAGCAGCTCGCGGAGCCGCTCCGTCGTCGCGGTCGCGGGGCCGACGGTGCAGACGAGCTTCGCGCGACGGCTCACTGACACGTTCATCGCTCCGTCCTGCTCAGGTCGGCTGAGGATCCCTCCCGGGTCCGGGACCGCATCAGTGAACCATGCGCAAGCCGCCCGCGAACCCGCGGCGAGATCAGGCACCGGTCCGGTGGCACCGAGCGTCGCGCGTGGCTGTGTCATGCTGCTCGCGAGGCTCCTCCAGTGGACCTCGTGACGGGAGGTTCCGATGAAGGCGATCGTCCAGGAGAGATACGGCGATGCGGACGACCTCGTCCTCGCGGACGTCGACCGACCGGTGGTCGGAAGCGGCGAGGTTCTCGTGCAGGTTCACGCCGCAAGCGTGTTCATCGGAGACTGGCACGTCATCACCGGCCTCCCGTACGCGGTCCGCCCGAAGCTCGGCCTGCGACGGCCCAAGGCCCACGTTGCCGGACAGGAGATGTCTGGGAGCGTCGTCGCGATCGGAGAGAGCGTCACCGGTTTCCGTCCGGGCGACGACGTCTTCGGCACGTGCGGAGGTGCGTTCGCCGAGTTCGTCTCCGTACCCGCGAACCTGCTCGCACCGAAGCCACGGAGTCTGACGTACGAGCAGACAGCGACGGTCGCGATCACGGGAACCACCGCGTTGCAAGCGGTTCGCGACAAGGGAGAGGTAAAAGCTGGTCAGAGCGTCATGATCATCGGCGCTGCCGGCGGCGTGGGATCGTTCGCCGTCCAGATCGCCGCGGCGCTCGGAGCCCGCGTCACCGGGGTATGCAACACGACCCAACTCGAACTCGTCCGCTCGATCGGTGCTGAGGACGTCATCGACTACACGAAGGAGGACTTCGTGACGACCGGGCGGCGATGGGACCTGATCGTCGAGACCGCGGGTGCCCGTCCTCTCCGGGAGCTCAGACGCGCGCTGGCGCCGCGGGGAACCCTCGTCATCGTTGGGGGAGAGGGAGGCGGCCGGTGGGTCGGGAAAGCGGGACGCATGGTGGAGGCCCCGTTGATGTCGCCGTTTCTCCGCCAAACGCTCCGCATGCTCGCCGTCAAGCACAACGGAGCGGACCTCGTCACCCTCAAGGACCTCATCGAGGCCGGCAAGCTGTCGCCGGTCGTCGGAAAGACGTACCGGCTGAGCGAGGTTCCCGACGCGATCCGCGATCTGGAGCAGGGGCGCACGAAGGGGAAATCGGTCGTCGCGGTCTGAAAGCGCCGGGCTACGAGGCTCCAGCACCTGCAAGGGCGGTCTGCGCGATCGCCTCCGCGCTCTCGTCCGCTGAACCTGGCTCCTCCGCAGGCTCCGAGAACGAATCCGGAACCGGCTCGCCCGCTAGGGAAGAAGCACGCTCCACCCAGGCGGCGGGCAGCTGGTCCGGGAGATCCGCCTCCATCATCGCGGCGAACGCGATCGTCCACGCGCGGGGCGTCACCCGCGCCCACTGATAGCCGCCGCCCCCGGTTCCGAGCCAGCGACCGCCGGCCGCCTCGTGCGCTAGCCCGTGAAGCGTGGAACCGACCTCGCGGTACGCACGCGTGGTGAGCCGCAGGTGCGCCAGGGGATCGGAGACGTGCGTGTCACACCCGAGCTGCGAAACCACGACATCGGGACGGAACGCGCGGACGAGCGGCGGAACGACGACGTTGAAGGCGCGCAGCCATCCCACGTCGGAGGTTCCCGGCGCGAGCGGCACGTTCACCTTCGTTCCGACGGCGTCGCCTCCTCCGCGTTCGTCGGAGGATCCGGTGCCCGGGAACAGGAACTCTCCGCTCTCGTGGAGGGAGATCGTGAGCACCCGTGGATCGTTCCAGAAGATCGCCTGCGGACCGTCCCCGTGATGGACGTCGACGTCGACGTAGGCGATCCGGGAGAACCCGTTCCGCAACAGCCAGGCGATCGCGATCGCGGGGTCGTCGTAGACACAGAATCCGGAAGCCCGCGAGGGCATCGCGTGATGGAGGCCACCCGCCGCGTTGAAGGCGTGGAGCGCGTCGCCGCCCGCGATGGCTCGCGCGCCCGAGAGCGAAGCTCCCACGACGAGCGCCGCGGCCTCGTGCATCCGCGGAAAGATCGGATTGTCGCCGGGACCGAACCCGAAGGGGATCAGGTCAGGACGCCTCAAATCCTCCGCGTCCTTCGTCGCCTCGATGTACGCCGGAGTGTGGACGAGCTGGATCTCCTTGTCGGTCGCGGGCTCGCATCTGCGCACGGAGACGTGCGGTGCTCGATCGAGCTCCAGCGCCTCGATCAGATCCCAGGTGAGGAGCACCCGTTCGGGTCGGAGGGGATGTTGCGGGCCGTGGTCGTAGATCCTCGCCTCACGGCAGACGACGAGGGAAACGTCGCCGCTCACGTCGGCGATCTCAACCCGTGGATGCGGTTGCGGACACCCGAACCGACTCGATCGCGTCCGCCATGCGGTCAACGAGGGTGTCCGCCTCCTCCTCGGAGATCGTGAACGGCGGTCCGATCATCACGAGGTCCCCTTCGACTCCGTCCGCGCATCCGGTGCTCGGATACAGCAGCAGCTCCCGGTCGCGGGCCGCGTCGAGCACTCGTTCGGTCACGCGCTCGCTTCGCGGGAACGGCGCCTTCGTGGCGCGGTCGCGAACGAGCTCCACCGCCACCATCAACCCCATCCCACGGACGTCGCCGACGATCAGGCAGTCCACGAGGGCGTCACGGAGGCGTTCCTTGACCGCGAACCCGACATCGCGGGACCGCTCGACGAGGTCCTCATCACGCAGCTTGCGGAGCACTTCGCCTCCGACCGCGGCGCCCACCGCCGAATGCGAGTACGTGAAGCCGTGCACGAAGCCGCGCTGGCGAACGGGCTCGAACACCTCGCCGCTCGCGACCGTCAGGCCCAGTGGCCAGTAGCCGCTCGAGGCTCCCTTCCCGGCGACCAGGATGTCGGGTCGCACGTTCCAGTGGTCGACGCCGAACCAGGCGCCGGTACGGCCGAAACCCGTCATGACCTCGTCCGCGACCACCAGCACCCCGTGCTTGCGGCAGACGTCCGCGACGGCCGGCCAGTAGTCCGGCGGAGGCACCGCGGCGCCGAGCGTCGCGCCGACGATCGGCTCGGCGATGAACGCCGCAACGGAGCTGGGCCCCTCCGCCTCGATCGTCCGATCGAGCTCCTCCGCGAGCCCCGCACCGCACCCGATCGGATGGTCGGGCAACTCGCAGCGGTATTCGTACGTGGCGGAGACGTGCAGCGTCTGCCCGAGCCACGGGAGATACGGGCGCCGGAGCGGCTCCCGTCCCGAGGCGTCGAGCGCTCCTCGCGTGTTGCCGTGGTAGGAGCCGCGACGGGCGATGATCTTGTGCCGCGACGCGTCGCCGCGGGCGAGGTGGTACGCGCGCGCGAGCTTCAGCGCCGTCTCCACGGCCTCGCTCCCGCCGGAGACGGGATACACGCGCGGCTCGTCCATCGGAAGGATCCCCGCGAGCTCATCGGCGTAGGTCTCGAGCGCCTCCGTCGTGAACGCGGTGCCGTGGACGTACGCGGCTCTCGACGCCTGCTCGCTCATCGCGCGGAGCACGTCGGCATCGCCGTGCGGGAGGTTCGTCACGATCGCGCCGCCCGCCGCATCGAGATAGCGCCGGCCATCCGCGTCGGTGATCCACACGCCCTCCGCGGAGACGGCGCGCGGCAGCTCCCGCTCCAGAACCCTCGGGAACACGTGCCCGGTCACGAGGAGGCCACTCCCTCCGGATCGAGCTCCTCGCGGATCAGCCGGAGCTCCTCCGTGCTCGGAGCCTCCGTCGTTCCGAGGTCGTCGGCGACCCGCGGCTCCCACGCCATGCTCTCCCGCACGTCCTGGAGCGTGATGCCCGGATGGAGGCTCCGGAGCGTCATCTCTCCGCTCTCCTCGTCGAAGCCGTAGACGCCGAGGTCCGTAACGACCACCGTCGGACCGCTCCCCCACCAACCGCGTTGCGCGTCGTGCTCCGGATCGCCGGAATGACCCGGGCTCGTCCGGAAGTCGATCTTCTCGACGAAGGACCGCTTTCCCTGGCGCATGATCACGAAGACCTTCCGAGCGTTGATCGCGATCTCACACGCGCCTCCGGACCCCGGGAGCCGCACCTTCGGGTTCGCGTAGTCGCCGATCACGGTCGTGTTGATGTTTCCGAAACGGTCGACCTGCGCGGCGCCGAGGAACCCGACCCCGATGAGGCCGGCTTGGAGGTAGTACGCGAACAGCTCGAACATGCTCGTCACCGCCGTGGAGCCGGTGACGAGCGTCGGATCGCCGATGGAGAGTGGAAGCCTGGCGGGGTGAGCTCCGTACACGCCGGACTCGTAGACGAGCTGCACATCCTGCGCGACCGTTCGCTTCGCGAGGTTGCAGACGATGTTCGGCAGGCCGATGCCGACGAAGCACACGCGCTCGCCCTGGAGCTGTCGCGCGCTCGCGACGATCATCATCTCCGACTTGGACCACTGGGGAGCCTCTCCGCTCGCGTCCGCCGCCGACTGGGCCTTCGCGCTCACGCGTAGGTCCCGTAGTCGACGGAGCCGGAGAGGGCTTCCTCCGGGCGGAGGCGGTCCCAATGCGCGGCCCCCCACTTCTCGACGTAGTCCGAGTGCTTCTCGAGCCCGTAGACCCATTCCTTCAGCCACGCCTCGAGCGTGTCCGGATCGCGGGCGATCGGATCCCAGTCGAGGTAGAAGCGGTTGTCGCGGTCGTAGTAGCCCTGCGAGTAGGAGGGGTGACAGGCGAACGGCTCCTCCACCACGGCGTCGACGATGAGACCGGGGATCACCGTCCGGTTCGGGTCGGCGCGGATCACCGACTCCTCCACGAGCTCCTCGACGACGACGATCACGCGCTCCGCGGCGAACGCGGCCTCCTTCTGGCACCCAAGCAGTCCCCAGATCTGCGCGTCCCCGCTCTCGTCCGCTCGCTGCGCGTGGATGATCGCGACGTCGGGCTTCAGCGGAGGAACCACGAAGACCTCGTCGTCGCCGTACGGGCTCCGCATCGGACGGATGCGGTCGTTCGCCTTCGGGATGTCGGTCTCGTAATAGCTGCGGATCGGGAAGAATGGAAGGTTCGACGCGCCCGCGACGTAGCGGCACACCATCCCGAAATGCGAGTACTCCTCGATCTCGAGCGCCGCGGGATCGGCCTTCTCGATGCGGCGACGGATCGCGTGGAGCGATCCGACCCCCGGGTTCCCGAGCCAGGAGAACACGAGCTTCGACGCGACGCCTGCGCCGATCATCTGATCGTAGATCACGTCGGGCGTCATGCGGCAGAGCGTCAGATCGCGCCGACCTTGACGGATGATCTCGTGGCCCGCCGCGAAGCAGATCAGGTGGGTGAAGCCCTCGATCGCGACGGTGTCTCCGTCGCGGACGAGTTCCGCGACCGCGTCGCGCATCGTGGCGACCTTGCTCGTCATCGCGGCCTTAGCCGGCAACCTCGGCGCAGGCCTCCTCGAAGATGGACACGGCCGTGTCGGCCTGGTCCTCCCGGAACACCAGCGGCGGAGACATCCGGATCGCGTCGTCGCCGCATCCGAGCATCAGCGCGCCGCGGCGGAACGCCGCCTTCTCCACCTGGTCTGCGGTGTCGTGGTCCTTCAGGCCGACACCGATCATCAAGCCGAGTCCCCGGACCTCCTTCACGATGTCGTGACGCTCCTGCACGTCCCGCAGTCCGTTCATCAGGCGATCGCCCACCTTGTTCGCGTTCTCGACCAGGCCCTCCTCGATCAGGCGGATCGTCGCGAGCGCGGCGGCGCAGGAAACGGGGTTGCCTCCGTAGGTAGAACCGTGCGCGCCGAACCGCCAGGTCATGAGGTCCTCGCGCGCGATCATCGCTCCGAGCGGCATCCCGCTCGCGATGCCCTTTCCGGAGAGGAGGATGTCCGGCTCGACGTCGAACTGTTGGACGGCCCACATCTTTCCGGTGCGTCCCATGCCGCACTGCACCTCGTCCGCGACCATCAGGATGCCGTGCCGCGTGCACAGCTCGCGGAGGGCCTGCAGCCATCCGTCCGGCGGAACGATGTAGCCGCCCTCGCCGAGAACGGGCTCCACGATGACCGCGGCCACCTCCGTCGGCTCGACGAGGCGCTTGAAGAGCACCTTCTCGAAGTAGTCGATCGTGGGGAAGGGGCCCGCGCCCTCGCCGAACGAGAGGTCTCCGAAGTCGCGGCCGTCGCCGTACGGCGCGTGCACGACGCCTGGGAGCATCGGCCCGAAGTTCGCGCGGTAGAGCGACTTGCTCGCGGTCACGGAGACGCTCCCGTACGACCGTCCGTGGAAGGAATTGAAGAACCCGACGATGTACTGCCGGCCGGTCGCGTACCGCGCGAGCTTGATCGCCGCCTCCACCGCCTCCGTTCCGGAGTTCGTGAGGAAGCTCCGCACCGGCTTCGACATCGGCGCGATCCGGTCGAGGTGCTCGCAGACCTCC
>JBJMLP010000266.1:0-5098 GCA_045805245.1 Actinomycetota bacterium
CGATGTAGGGGACCCCCACCTGGCGGGCCAAAAGGACGTGCTCTCTCGTCTGGGGCATGGGGCCGTCGGCGGCTGAGACCACCAGGATGGCCCCGTCCATCTGGGCGGCGCCGGTGATCATGTTCTTGATGTAGTCGGCGTGTCCGGGACAGTCCACGTGGGCGTAGTGACGGTTCTCCGTCTCGTACTCCACGTGCGCGATCGCGATCGTGATGCCGCGCTCCTTCTCCTCCGGAGCCTTGTCGATCTGGTCGAACGGCGTGTAGTCGGCCATGCCCTTGTCCGCGAGCACCTTCGTGATCGCCGCGGTCAGGGTGGTCTTGCCGTGGTCGATGTGACCGATCGTTCCGATATTGATGTGGGGCTTGTTCCGCTCGAACTTCTTCTTGGCCATGACTCCTTCAGTCCTTCCTCATTCGCCTCGTACCCGCGCCACGATCTCCTTGGAGATGTTCGCGGGGACCTCGCTGTACGCGTGCAGCTGCATCGGCGTGTGCGACGCGCGACCCTGCGTGCGGGAGCGGAGCTGCGTCGCGTAGCCGAACAGCTCCGCGAGCGGCACCAGCACCCGGATCGAACGCATGCCGGTCCGCTCGTCGATCCGCTCGATGCGGCCGCGGCGCGCCGTCACGTCTCCCATGACCTCGCCCATGAACTCCTCCGGCGTGATCACCTCGAACTCCATCACCGGCTCCAGGAGCACGGGATCCGCGCGCCGGGAAGCCTCCTTCAGGGCCATGGAGCCCGCGATCTTGAACGCCATCTCGGAGGAGTCCACCTCGTGGTAGGAACCGTCGACGAGCGTCGCCCGGACGTCGACCAGCGGGTAGCCGGCGAGAACGCCCGACTCCATCGCTTCCTCGATCCCCTCGTCGACCGACGGGATGTATTCCCGTGGGATGTTGCCGCCGGTGACCTTGTTCACGAACTCGTAGCCACCGCCGGGGCCCGTCGGCTCCAGGTCGATGTACACGTGCGCATACTGCCCGCGCCCACCGGTCTGGCGGATGAACCGCGTCTCGACCTTGTGCACGGGCTTGCGGATCGTCTCCCGGTACGCGACCTGCGGCTTTCCGATGTTCGCCGCGACGTTGAACTCGCGGACCAGCCGGTCGACGAGGATCTCCAGGTGGAGCTCCCCCATGCCGGAGATGATCGTCTGGCCCGTCTCATCGTCGTAGCGCGGCACGAACGTCGGGTCCTCATCGGCGAGCTTCGCGAGCGAGGCCCCGAGCTTGTCCTGATCGGCCTTGGTCTTCGGCTCCACCGCGACGGAGATGACCGGCGTCGGAAAGCTGATCGACTCGAGCACGATCGGGTGCGCCGGATCGGTGAGCGTGTCGCCGGTCGCGGAGTGCTTGAGACCGACGATCGCCACGATGTCTCCCGTGAACGCGGCCTCCTTGTCCTCCCGGTGGTTCGCGTGCATCTGGAGGATGCGACCGATCCGCTCCTTCTTGTCCTTCGTGGAGTTCGACACGTGCGAGCCCTGGCGGAGGATGCCGGAGTACACGCGCGCGTACGTCAGCTTGCCGACGTAGGGGTCGGACATGATCTTGAAGACGAGCCCGGAGAACGGCTCCGCGTCGTCGGGCGCGCGCTGCTCCTCCTGGTCCTCCTTCTCCGGGACGTGGCCGGTGACTGGGGGAACATCTACCGGGGAGGGAAGGAACGCCACGACGGCATCGAGGAGCGGCTGGATCGCCTTGTTCTTGAAGGCGCTTCCGCACATGACCGGCACACCAGTGTTGTCGAGCGTCGCGCGCCGGATCGCACGCCGAAGCTCCTCGGTCGAGGGCTCGTCGCCGTGGACGTACTTGTCCATGACTTCTTCGTCGTGGTCGGCGAGCTTCTCGAAGAGCTCGTGTCGCGCCTTGTCGGCGGCCTCTCGGATGTCCTCGGGGATCTCCACGTCCTCCCAGTTCTCGCCCATCTCCTCGGTCCAGCGGTGGGCCTTCATCTCGATGAGATCGATCACCCCAGAGAAGTCGCCCTCCTTGCCCCAGGGGAGCTGGATCACGAGCGGGTTCGCCTGGAGACGGTCCTGCATCATCGAGACCGTGCGCTCGAAGTCGGCTCCCGTCCGGTCCATCTTGTTGACGAAGCAGATCCGGGGAACGTCGTAGCGGTCCGCCTGGCGCCAGACCGTCTCGGTCTGCGGCTCGACGCCCGCGACGGCATCGAAGACCGCGATCGCGCCGTCCAGGACGCGCAGGGAGCGCTCCACCTCGACGGTGAAGTCGACGTGGCCGGGCGTGTCGATGATGTTGATCCAGTGGCCCTTCCACTGGCACGTCGTCGCGGCGGAGGTGATCGTGATGCCGCGCTCGCGCTCCTGGACCATCCAGTCCATCTGAGCGGTGCCCTCGTGGACCTCGCCGATCTTGTAGGCCTTGCCCGTGTAATAGAGGATGCGCTCTGTCGTCGTCGTCTTGCCGGCGTCGATGTGCGCCATGATCCCGATGTTCCGCGTGCGGGCGAGCGGATACTCCCGGATCACGAGCCCGCCCTTCGGGCCTCCGGCCTGTCCCTTCTCGATCTTCTCTGCGGTTTCTGCCACGGTCTTCAGATCCTTCGCCGGCGTCGCCATCTAACGACCCCGATCAGTCGACGCCGGACCCGCGGGCCCGGCTCGGTGGTGCTCGTCGGTCACCATCGGTAGTGCGCGAAGGCCCGGTTCGCCTCCGCCATCTTGTGCATGTCCTCTCGGCGCTTCACCGAGACCCCGTTGCCCAGCGATGCGTCCATGATCTCCCCGACCAGCCGCTCGGCCATCGAGTGCTCCTTGCGCTGGCGGGAGAAGTTCACGAGCCAGCGCAAGGCGAGCGTCGTGCCGCGTGGCGGGCGAACCTCCACCGGCACCTGGTACGTGGCTCCACCGACCCGGCGGGAGCGGACCTCGAGCATCGGTCGTACGTTCTCGACCGCCTTCTTCAGCGTGATCACCGGATCGTTCGCGGTGCGCTCGCTGATGATCTCGAGCGACTTGTAGACGGTCCGTTCCGCGAGCGTCTTCTTTCCGTCGCGCAGCACCTTGTTGATGAGCTGCGTAACCAGCGGGTTCTGGTAGACGGGGTCGGGCTCGACGTCCCGGCGGTCGGCGGGTCCCTTGCGAGGCATCGGCTACTGGCTCTTCTTCGTGCCGTACTTCGAGCGGGCCTTCTTACGGTCGCGCACTCCAGCCGTGTTGAGCGCCGCGCGCACCACCTTGTAGCGGACCCCCGGAAGGTCGCGTACCCGGCCGCCGCGAACGAGGACGATCGAGTGCTCCTGGAGGTTGTGCCCGATGCCCGGGATGTAGGCGGTGACCTCGATGCCCGTCGTTAGACGGACACGAGCGACCTTGCGGAGCGCGGAGTTCGGCTTCTTGGGGGTGAAGGTGTAGACGCGCGTGCAGACACCACGGCGCTGCGGGCTTCCACGAAGAGCGCGGCTCTTCGTCTTGCGCCGCGGGCGCTCACGCCCGGTCCTGACCAGCTGTTGAATCGTGGGCATAGGTCTCTCGTCGTCAACTCGCCTGTTCCTGCTCCGGAGCCGAAGAAAAGCCGGACCTTCCGGTCCGGCCAGGGATGCTGATTGGGCGTCAGCGTTCCCTTAGGTCACCCCTGAAAGCCTGCATCGCGATCCGCCCGCCGAATCGCAACAGGTAAAGCTACTAGGCACGCGCGCGGTCTGTCAACGAAGCCCAATCCGTGCCTGGAAGCGACAACCGATGTGATGTGGAAGGGACCCCGAAAAGCCGCTCTGCTAGCGTCCCTGCGTGTCCAGCGTACCCGACCGCGACAACCTGCTGGAGCTCGCGCTCCGAGCCGCCGAAGAGGGCGCCCGCATCGTCCGGAGCGGTGCGCCCGGCGGACCGGTCGACCTCAAGGGATTCGGCGATTACGTGACCGAGGTCGACCGCGCCAGCGAGCTCGCGATCTCCGAGACGTTGCGCGCAGGCGAACCCTCCATCCCCGTCGTCGGAGAGGAGGGCGGCGGCGAACGCGCCAGCCGTTTCTGGTCCGTGGATCCCCTCGACGGAACCACGAACTTCCTCCATCGGTTCCCGCTCGTCGGCGTCTCCATCGCCCTCGTGGAGGAGGGGCGCGCGGTCGTGGGCGTCGTGGAGTCGCCGTTCCTGGGCGAGACGTATCTCGCGACCCAGGGCTCCGGAGCCCGTGTCCGGCGAGCGGACGGAGAGGAAACGCTTCGGATCTCCGAGCGCGACCCCGACCGGGCGATCGTGGGCACGGGGTTCCCGTTCCGCCGCAAGGAGCGCATCCCGCGCTACCTTGCCGTCTTCGAACGCTGCCTGGAGCGGTTCGAGGACCTCCGCCGGCCCGGAGCAGCCTCGCTCGATCTCGCCTGGGTGGCCGCAGGGGTCTTCGACGGGTTCTTCGAACTCGGCCTCGCTCCATGGGACGTGGCGGCCGGCTCGCTCCTGATCCAGGAAGCGGGCGGCGTCGTCACCGAGTGGAGCGGCGGACCCGACTACCTCTCGGGCAACATCCTCGCCGGCTCACCCGCCGTGCACCGCGAACTGCTCGCCATCGCCTCGCGGAGCGCGCCCTGAAGAGAGAAGGACCGGGGATCGCTCCCCGGTCCTTCGAGGTCCCTCGGCGCGAAGCGCCCGGCGCGCTACTCCTCGCTCGTGGAGAAGCCTCCGCCCAGCGCCCGCTCCGCTTCCTCGCGGGTCATCGTGCCGCCCGCCATCGCCGGCTCGCCGATGGCCTCCTCGACCTCCCGCTGGCGCTGCAGCCAGTACTCCGGGATCGCCTCGGGCTTGATCCGCACCTGGACGTTCCGGTAGCGGGTCATGCCGGTGCCCGCCGGGATGAGCTTGCCGATGATCACGTTCTCCTTCAGACCGAGCAGCGGATCGGACTTGGCGCTGATCGCGGCGTCGGTGAGCACGCGCGTCGTCTCCTGGAAGGAGGCGGCGGCGAGCCACGAGTCCGTCGCGAGCGACGCCTTCGTGATCCCCATGAGGATCGGACGCGCCGAGGCCGGCTCTCCGGAGTTCTCGACCACCTCGCCGTTCTTCTCCTCGAAGCGCTTGCGGTCGACGAGCTCGCCCGGAAGGAACTCCGTGTCGCCCGGCTCGATGATGTTCACC
>JBJMLP010000267.1:0-17992 GCA_045805245.1 Actinomycetota bacterium
GCACCAGGGCACCGGCGTCGCCAGAGGTCGCGAGACCGACCTGACCACTGCGGATGTCCTGGTACTTCGGCGCGTTCCACTTGGCGTCGCGCGGGAGGTTCACCCAGAGCTGGATGCCGTGGAACAGCCCGCCGCTCACCACGAGGTGCTCGGGGGGCTTCTCGATGTGGAGGATTCCCGCGCCGGCCGTCATCCACTGCGTGTCGCCGTTGGTGATGACGCCACCGCCGCCGTTGGAGTCCTGGTGCTCGAAGATGCCGTCCATGATGTAGGTGACCGTCTCGAACCCGCGGTGGGGATGCCACGGCGTTCCCTTGGGCTCGCCGGGCGCGTACTCCACCTCTCCCATCTGGTCCATGTGGACGAACGGATCGAGGTCGGCGAGGTCGACGCCGGCGAACGCGCGACGGACGGGGAAACCCTCGCCCTCCACGCCGTGCGGAGCGACGACTACGTTCCGCACCGGGCGCTCGCGCGCTCCGTCGTGTGGAGCGTCCAGGCGATCGAGCTTCGTGAGGTCTTCGACGGTGATGGCGGGCATGTCAGGTTCTCCTCTCCGATGACCCTAACGCGGGAGCCGTGATGCGATATTCCGGCTCGCCCTCGGGCGTTCGGCCCCAGCCGCGCTACGGTGGAAGGAGATGACGAACCTGGAGCCCGGAGATGCCGCACCCATGTTCGCGCTGTCCGATCAGCACGGCAACACCGTGCGGCTGGAGGATTTCCGCGGCCGCAAGCTCCTGATCTACTTCTATCCCGAGGCGGACACCCCTGGCTGCACCAAGCAGTCGTGCGACGTCCGCGACCGTCGCCAGGATCTGACCGGCCGCGGGATCGACGTCGTCGGCATCTCTCCCGACGATCCGGAGAAGCAGATGGCGTTCGACCGGAAGTACGGTCTCGGATTCCCCCTCCTCGCCGACGTGGGGCACACCGTCGCAGACGCCTACGGTGTGTGGAAGGACGACACCGGCAGCGTTCGGCGTTCCTCGTTCCTCGTCGACCAGGGCGGTCGGATCGAGCGCGCCTGGTACGGCGTCAAGCCTCTGGAGACGGTTCCGAACGCCGTCGCGGCCCTCTAAGTCTCGCAAAAGAGGGACTCACCGAACCCGAGCTGGGCTGGACTCTCCGCAAGGCGATTGCTAGGCTCGGCGACGGTTTCGTTCCCGCCCCGACGTTCCGTCCACGAGGAGGTTTCGATGCGTTTCCGCGCCGTCGTCGTTTCCGCCGCGACCGCTGCCCTGGTCGCCGCCCCCGCGTTCGTGCACGGTGTCGTGTCGAGCGTCGCGGGAGCCCGGAACGAGTGCACGATCACCGGCACGGCCGCGGACGACGACATCAACGGAACAACGCGAGACGACGTCATCTGTCTGAAAGCGGGTTCCGACGAGGCGGACGGCATGGAGGGCAACGACATCATCCGGGGCGGCCAGGGAGACGACGGTGGCGGCGAGCCGCCGAGCGGCGTCTGCGGCACGATCGTGCGCGGTGCAGTGGTGAGGGCCTGCGGATCGATCGTCCGCGGTCCCTCCAGCTACGTCGGGATCATCGGCGGCGACGGCTCGGATGTCCTGAAGGGCCAGGCCGATGACGACAGCCTCGAGGGGAACGGCCAGAACGACAAGCTCTACGGCGGCCAGGGAGATGACTGCCTCGGTGCGCAATGCTCCTCCGTGCAGACGCCGTACAGCGAAGAGGGGAACGACTTCCTGAAGTCGCGCGACCACGTCTCCGGCAACGATTTCGTCGACGGCGGCGAGAACACCGACACCTGCCGGATCGACGCCGGCGACGAGGTGCACAGCTGTGAGCTCTGACACGAGCCGCTCGGCCGTCGCTGTCGCCGGTTTCGCTTGACTTGATCCCCCTTTCCTCGCCGGCTTCACGCTGATCCTGAGCACGCGAGCCGGTTCCACCGCACGGAATGACGGCGTGCGCACAATGGAGCCATGGCCGCAACCCTGAACCAGCCCGTCGACGCCTCCGGCCTGTTCGGCCGCGGGATGCGCCTGGTCTGGTCCTACATCCGGGCGCATCCGAAGCCGTTCCTGAAGTCGGTCGTCGGCGCGTTCCTGTTCGCCGTCGCATCGATCGCCGTGACGATCGCCCTCGGGCGGATCACCGACCACGTGCTGCGGCCGGCGTTCTCCTCCGAGGGCGTCTCTCAGGCCAAGATCTGGACGGCCGTGGGCGTCGTGATGTTCTTCGCGGCGCTGCGCGCCGCGGGCATCGGGATCCGGCGCTACTACAGCGGTGTCCTCGGCGCCTCCGTGGGAGCGATGCTCCGCGATCGCGTCTCCGACCGGTACCGCGACCTCGCGCTCGCGTATCACCGCGGAACGCCGACCGGGGAGCTCCTCGCCCACATGGAGGCGGACGTGGAGGCGGCGGTCGACGTCCTCTACCCGGTGCCGTTCGCGGTCGGGGTGATCTTCCTGGTCGTGTTCGCACTCGGTTCACTCGTCGTCGCGGATCCATACCTCGCGATCGTGGGGTTCCTGATGATCCCGGCTTTGGGGTTCGCGAACCGATCGTTCGCGCGCAAGATGCAGGGACCCGCGCAACGCGCGCAGGAGCGGATCGGAGACATCTCCGCCGTCGCGCACGAGTCGGTCGACGGCGCGCTCGTCGTGAAGTCGCTCGGTCGCGAGCGCGCGGAGGTCGAGCGACTGGAGGCGAAGGCGGAGGCTCTCCGCCGAGAGCGCGTGAACATGGGGTTCATCCGCGCCGGATTCGAGCCGGCGCTGGAGGCCCTCCCGTCGCTCGCGGTCGTCTTGCTCCTCGCGGTCGGTGCGTGGCGTGTCTCCGTCGGCGCGGTCAGCATTGGAACGCTCGTGCAGATCGTGACGCTGTTCGGTCTGCTCGCGTGGCCGATGCGCTTCGTCGGTTGGATCCTGTCCGAGCTTCCACGCGCGACGGTCGGCCACGGCCGCATCTCCGGCGTGCTGGAGGAGCGTTCGACGATCGCGCACGCTGCGAGCCCGGTCGCCCTTCCGGACGGGCCGCTCGACGTGCGCGCCGAGGGCATCACGTACGAGTTCGCGGGCCTGCGGGTCCTCGACGACGTGAGCTTCCGCGTCGAGGCGAACGAGTCGGTCGCGCTCGTCGGTCCCACCGGCGTCGGGAAGTCCACGCTCGCGCAGCTGATCGTGCGCCTCGACGATCCGAACGAGGGGGAGATCCTCCTCGGCGGCGTGAACCTCCGGCACGTGGACGCCGCGGAGCTCCGGCGTGCGTCCTCGGTCGTGTTCCAGGAGAGCTTCCTGTTCGCGAACACGGTGGAGGAGAACATCGGGCTCGACTCCGGTGCCTCGCACGAGGAGATCCTGCGAGCCGCGGAGATCGCGCGGGCGGACCGCTTCATCGAGGCGCTCCCGAAGGGCTTCGACACCGTGCTCGGAGAGCGCGGCTACTCCCTGTCCGGTGGGGAACGACAGCGGGTCGCGCTCGCGCGGGCGCTGGTGAGGAAGCCTCGCGTGCTGATCCTCGACGACGCCACGAGCTCGGTCGACCCGACGATCGAGGCGGAGATCCTCTCCGGTTTGCGCAAGGAGCTCTCCACGACGCTGATCGTGGTCGCATACCGCCTTTCCACGATCCGGGTCGCGGACCGAGTGCTCTATCTGGAGGGCGGAACCCTCCGGGCGACGGGCTCGCACGACGAGCTCCTCGCCTCCGAGCCCGGCTACGCGGCGATGGTCCGTGCCTACGAGTTGGGGGAGCGATGAGCACGACGACCGTCCAGGAGGCGCCGGCTCACCCACCCCAGGAAGAGCTCCCGATCCCGAAGGAGCTCGAGGGAGCGTGGGCGGTCCTCAAGCGCGGCCTGCGGGAGAGTCCGGAGCTCCGATCCGGCCTCGCGTTCACGGTCGTCGTCTCGATCGCGGCGACGATCGCTGCGCTCCTCGCGCCGATCCTGATCCAGCAGATCTTCGACCACGGGTTCACGCCGAACGGCTTCCGCGCCGCGTTCGTGTTCACGATCTGCGGCGCCGCGTTCGTGCTCGTCCTCGTGACCTACCTCGCGGGCCGAGCGGCCGCCCGGCGTCTCGCGACGGCCTCGGAGGCGGCCCTCAAGGCGCTTCGCGTCAAGGGGTTCGAGCACATCCACCGGCTCTCGATCGCGGCGCAGACGCAGGAGCGCCGCGGCGTGTACGTCGCTCGGGTGACCGCCGACGTCGACACGCTGTCGGAGTTCACGGAGTGGGGCGGCATCGCGTGGATCGTCTCGTTCATCCAGATCATCGGCGCCGGAGCGCTGATGCTCGTGTACTCGTGGCAGCTCACGATCCCGATCTTCCTGCTCGTCGTTCCGATGATCTGGATCGTCGGGAAGCTCCAGGCATCGCTCTCCGCGGCGTTCGACCTCGTGCGGTCCCGCGTCGGTCAGATGCTGTCGGAGGTCTCGGAGAGCGTGATGGGCGCCGCGGTCGTCCGCGCGTACGGCCTCGAGGAGCGCGTCGACAACCGCGTGAAGCGCTCGATCCGCGATCGCTACGACGCGCAGGTGCTCGCGCACTTCCGGACGGCGACGATGTTCCCGATCTCGACATTGTTCTGGGGCGTGTCGCTCTCCGTCGTGATCTTCGTCGGCGCGACGTGGGGTCCGGGATGGGGGCTCACGTTCGGCCGGGTGTCGGCGTTCCTATTCCTCGCCGACCTGTTCCTGCATCCCTTTACGGACCTTCCGGAGATCTACGCCGACACGCAGACCGCGATCGCGGGATGGCGCAAGATCCTCGCGCTGCTCGCGATGCCGGTCGAGATCGTGGAGCCCTCGCCGGGCGTCGCCCTTCCGCAGGAAGCGCTCTCGGTCGTCGCGGACGACGTGCGCTACTCCTACGGCGAGAACGTGGAGGTCCTCCACGGCGTCTCGATGGACGTTCCGGCCGGAGCGCACGTGGCGATCGTTGGTGAGACGGGGTCGGGAAAGAGCACGTTCGTCCGGATCCTCTCCCGGTTCGCCGATCCGCGGAGCGGCCGGGTGCTGATCGACGACGTCGACCTCCGGGAGGTTGCGCCCGCCTCGAGGCGTTCCGCGATCCGGATGGTGCCGCAGGATGGCTTCCTCTTCGGCGGGAACGTTCGAGAGAACGTCCGCTTCGGCCGCGAGGGAGCGAGCGACGCCGAGGTGGAGGCCGCCTTCGAGGAGCTCGGCCTCGGCGACTGGGTGGACTCGCTCCCGCACGGGCTGGACACCGAGGTCGGTGAGCGCGGTGAGTCGATGTCCGTCGGGGAGCGGCAACTGGTCTCGCTCGCGCGGGCGCAGATCGGCACGCCCGGCGTGCTGATCCTGGACGAGGCGACCAGCGCGGTGGACCCCGCGACCGAGCGAAGGATCTCCGGGGCGCTGCGACGGCTCTCCGCCGGACGGACGTCGGTCACGATCGCGCACCGGCTCTCCACCGCGGAGACGGCTGAAACCGTGTTCGTGTTCGACCACGGCCAGATCGTCGAGCGCGGAACGCACGATCAGCTCGTCGCTCGCGGGGGCGTCTACGCCGGGCTCTACGAGAGCTGGCTCGGCAACGTCCGCGAGGAATGAGGAGTCTTGCCCGGGAATGCGTCGCGCCATACGATCGCGAACGATGAGGCGACCGAACCGATCGATCGTGGCCGTGATCGCGCTCGGCTTGCTGATACCGGCGGCGACGGCGAACGCGTCGCCAGCCACGGCAGACTTCCACGCCGTGAACCGCTACATCCTCTTCCGTGCTCCGGCGGATCGTCCGGTGGATCTGGTCCTGTCTCGGAACGAGGAAGGTGTCGTCAGCCTCCGAGATCGGCGCGGTCGCATCACGCCGAGAAGTGGCTGTGACGCGGTCTCGGCTCGGGAGGTCACGTGCGATCGTCGCGGTCTCAGCCTCGTGCAGGTGAAAGGGTCGCCCTTCGACGACGTCGTTCGCTTTCAGTTCGCTCTTCCTCCCAGCCCGCAGCAGGAAGACGGGACCATCACGGAGGGTGGAGCTGGTGACGACCGGCTGTTCGGTCAGGCCGGGAACGACCAGCTCCTCGGCGAGGGTTTCGCGTCGATCGAGGCCGGCGACGATCTGCTCCGCGGGCGGGGCGGCAACGACATCCTCGGCGGGAACCTCGGGGACGATCGACTCTTCGGCGGTTCCGGCAACGACATCCTCGAGTACTTCTCGTTCGGCGTCGACGGAGACGACGGAAGCGACGAGATCTCCGGAGGCGACGGCATCGACACCGTCCTCTACGGCTTCCACAGTCACCACCCCGTCAGCGTCTCTCTGAACGACGTTGCCGACGACGGAGTCGCCGGTGAGCACGACGACGTCCATTCCGACGTCGAGAACATCGTCGGAGGGGTCAGCCATGATGTCCTCGAGGGAGACGGAGCCGACAACCATCTGGATGGCGCGCACGGGAGGGACTCGCTCTTCGGTGGAGACGGCGACGACCATCTCGCCGGACGGAAGGATGGCGACAAGCTGTTCGGCGAGCGATGGAATGACTTGCTGATCGGCGGAGAGAACCACGACCTGCTGTTCGGAGGTCCGGGGGACGACCACCTCGACACGAAGGACGGTTATGCGGACCGCGCGGTCTGCGGGGAGGGCACCGACGTCGCGACCGTCGACGCCGAGGACCACGTCTCCGCTTCGTGCGAGACGGTAAACGGAGCACCGTAGCGGAACAAGGTCTTCGACCACTGTCTTCCGCGGCAGCCCGTAGGTGTGTATGACAAGACGGGAGCGCGCGGCGACTCGGACGCGAGTACGATTCGCGGCGACGCCGCTCCGGTGATTGTCGTAGCGTCAGACCGAGGGGGAGAGATGCAGCCGACGTCCGAAGGATCCCGAGGACTTACCCGGCGGGAGTTCCTCCGCCGCACCGCTTTCGGCGCGGTCGCGGCAGGCGGTCTGCCGGCGTTCCTCGCCGCTTGCACGAACGCCGCGAACACGACCAACCCGCAACCCTCGGGTGGCGGAGGGAGCGGCAGCACGAACGAGACGCTCCACGTCGGATGGTCCTCGGAGCCCGACAGCATGAACCCGCTCACCTCCTACTCCACGGAGGCGAACGAGGTGCTCCAGCTCGTCTACGACAAGCTGAACGACTACGACGCGCAGCTCCAGATCCAACCCAGCCTCGCGGAGAGCACCAAGGCGAGCGGAAACACGATCACGTACAACCTCCGCCAGGGCGTGAAGTGGCACGACGGCAAGCCGTTCACGGCGGACGACGTCGTGTTCACGTTCCAGCTCGTCCACAGCCAGGGGAACTCCCAGTACGCGCAGTGGCTCGAGGAGATGACCGACGTCAAGGCGAGCGATGCATCGACCGTCGTCGTCACGTTCAAGACCCCGCAGGCCTTCGACCCGGGGCTCGCGATCCCGATCATCCCGGCGCACATCTGGAAGGGCATGAGCCCCACCGACGTCCAGAAGTTCTCCAACGACAGCCCCGTCGGCACCGGGCCGTTCACGTTCGACTCCTGGAAGCGGGGTCAGACCGTCACGGTCAACCGGAACGCCGACTGGTGGGGAACGCAGCCGGGCCCGGCCACGATCATCTGGATCCTCTATCAGAACGAAGACGTCATGGCGCAGGGCCTTCGCGCGAGCGAGGTGGACATCCTCACCGAGATCCCTCCGACGATCTGGGACGGCCTGTCGGGCACGTCCGGACTGAAGCCGGTCTCGCTGCCGGGGTTCTCGTTCCATCACATCGGCATCAACGTCTCCACCAACCCGCAGTCGGGCGGCAACCCGCTGCTGCTGGATCTCAACGTCCGGCAGGCTCTCGCGCTCGCCGTCGACCGGAACCAGCTCGTCCAGATCGGTCTCGCCGGACACGGTCGGCCCGGAGACGCGTTGCTGCCTCCCGCGTTCGGCGACTACAAGTGGACGCCGACCGGCGACGAGGTGCTGAACGCGAACCCGACGAAGGCGGAGCAGCTCCTCGAGTCGGCCGGCTATACCGTCGGCTCGGACGACATCCGAGAGAAGGCGGGAAAGAAGCTCGAGTTCCGTCTGATCGCGATCGAGTCGACGACGGTGGACGTCCGCGCGGCGCAGCTGTTCTCCGACGCGGCCAAGAAGGTCGGCATCAAGCTCGATCTCCAGACGATGGACGAGAACACGCTCGGCCACACCGTCTACAACTCCGACGCGCCGGACTGGGACATCTTCGTGTGGGGATGGGACTCTGGCGTGAACGACCCGGACTACATGCTCGGCATCGTGCTTTCCAACCAGATCGGCGGCAACAACGACGTCTACTACGCGAACAAGACCTACGATCACCTCTACGACGAGCAGTCGACCGAGCTCGACAAGACCAAGCGGATCGAGCTCTGCATGCAGATGCAGCAGATGTTCTACGAGGACGCCGCCTACATCATCATGTGGTACCAGGACAAGCTCCAGGCGTACCGTTCCGACACGTGGACGGGATGGAGCCAGACACCCGGCGGCATCGTCTTCAACTTCACTCGCGCGAACTACCTGAACGCGAAGCCGGTCTAACCGGCGAGGCGGTGGAGCCTCGGTGAAGCTGCCGTACCTGGTGCGGAAGGTGCTTCAGCTCATCCTCACGCTCTTCGCCGTGGTGACGTTCAACTTCCTGCTCTTCCGCGTGCTGCCCGGCGATCCGATCCAGCTGTACGCTCGGTCGGGCCACCTGACGCCCGATGCCATCGCGCAGCTCCGGGAGGTCTTCGGCTTGGACAAGCCCGTCTGGCAGCAGTACTTCATCTACCTGAACGATCTGATCCACGGGAACCTCGGCTTCTCCTTCACCTACCGCCAGCCCGTGGCCGGCATCGTTGCCCAGCGCCTCGTGAACACGCTGGTGCTCGTCGGCACCGCGACGATCTTCGTGGTGCTGATCGGCGTCGTCCTCGGCGTCGTGTCCGCGTCTCGGCGCGGATCGAAGGTGGACTCCACGACGGTGTACGGATCGCTCGTGCTCTGGAGCATGCCGACGTTCTGGGTCGGCCTCCTCCTCGTGTTCTCGTTCGGCGTCTGGTTCAAGGCGCTGCCGATCTCCGGGATCACGACCCCGGGCGCGACCTACTCCTCACCGCTCGGAGGGGTTGCGGACGTCGCGAAGCACCTGATCCTGCCGACGATCACGCTCGCGCTCGTCGACATCGGACAGTTCGTCCTGATCACGCGGAGCTCGCTCGTCGACGTGATGACGGAGGACTTCATCACGACCGCCCGGGCGAAGGGGAACCCGAGGCGCCGCGTCGTGTGGAACCATGGGCTCCGCAACGCCATGTTGCCGGTCGTGACCGCGTCCGCGCTCTACATCGGGCTCGTCGTCGGCGGGGCGATCCAAGTGGAAACCGTGTTCTCCTGGCCGGGGATGGGAGAGCTCACCTACGACGCGGTGCTCCGGCGCGACTATCCGGTGCTGGAGGCGTGCTTCCTGCTGTTCGCGATCACGGTGATCCTCGCGAACTTCGTCTCCGACCTGCTGTACCGGCGACTCGACCCACGGGTTCGGGAGGCCTGATGTCGGTCATCGTTCCCATCACCAAGCAGGAGGTCACCGGGGGCCACGCGTTCCGACGCACCCTCAAGGAGGTCTGGCAGGACCGCGCGGGGCGGACGGGGTTGCTCATCCTCGGGCTCGTGGTCCTGATGGCGGTCGCGGGGCCGCTGCTGTTCCCGTTCGACCCGTCGAAGGTCGGCACCTCCGCGGCGTCGATCTTCTCCCCGCCCTCGGCGGAGCACTGGCTCGGCACCGACGAGCTCGGGCGCGACGTGTTCAGCCAGTTCCTCGCGGGCGCGACGATCTCGCTCCTGGTCGGGCTCCTCGCGACCGTGATCGCCGTCGTGATCGGCTCGATCGTCGGGCTGATCGCCGGCTACTTCGCCGGCTGGATCGACTCGACGCTGATGCGGATCACGGACTTCTTCCTGGTGCTGCCGACGATCCCGCTCGTGATCGCGCTCGCCGCATTGTTCGGCCAGAGCCTGACGATCATCGTCCTCGTGATCGGACTGACCGGCTGGCCGCCGGTCGCGCGCATCGTCCGCTCCCAGGTGCTCTCGCTCCGGGAGCGTCAGTTCATCGTCCGCGTGCAGTCGATGGGCGCGAGCGATCTCCGCCTGATGGGGATCCATATCCTGCCGAACGTCGCGCCGCTGATCTTCGCGAACGCCGTGCTCGTGATCGCTGGCTCGATCCTCGCCGAGGCGACGCTCGCGTTCCTCGGGCTCGGCGACCCCGTTCACGTCTCCTGGGGGACGATGCTCCACTTCGCTTTCGTGAGCGGCGCCGTCGGGCGCGGCGCATGGTGGTACTTCATGCCTCCCGGTCTCGGCATCGTGCTGGTGGTCCTCGGATTCACGCTCGCGGGGCACACCCTCGATCGCATCCTGAATCCCCGACTGCGGGAGCGCCGATGAGCGACCCGGGAACGACGAGGCGCGAACCGCTGCTGGAGATCCGGGACCTCCACGTCCGCTACGGGGTCGGGGAGCGCTCCATCGAAGCCGTTGCCGGCGTCGACCTCGACCTCGCGCACGGGGAGGCGCTTGGACTCGCCGGAGAATCGGCGTGCGGAAAGACGACGACCGCCCTCGCGATCCCGAGGCTGCTGCCCGACAGCGCGACCGTGTCCGGAAGCATCCGTCTCGGCGGAGAGGACCTGGTGGCACACTCGGAGAAAGAGATGGAGCCCGTGCGCTGGCGGCGCGTCTCGGTCGTGTTCCAGGGAGCGATGAACGCGCTGAATCCGGTGCAACGGATCGGGGCCCAGATCGTGGAGCCGATCCACCTCCACGAGCCGGAGACCTCCGGCAAAGAGGCCGGGGAGCGTTCCGTCGAGCTTCTGGAGGCCGTCGGGATCCCCGCGGATCGCGCGAGGGACTATCCGCACGAGCTCTCGGGCGGCATGCGGCAGCGGGTCATGATCGCGATGGCGCTCGCCTGCCGCCCGGATCTCGTGATCGCCGACGAGCCGGTGACCGCGCTCGACGTGATGACGCAGGCGCAGATCCTCGCGCTCCTCCGCGACCTGCGCGACCGCTTGGGCCTCTCGATGATCCTGATCTCCCACGACCTCTCGGTACTCGCGGAGACGTGCGACCGTGTCGCGATCATGTACGCCGGCAAGCTCGTGGAGGAGGCGCCGGTGTCGGGCCTGTTTCCCGGCCGGATGTCTGACGGCCGCGGACCTGCGCATCCATACACGCGCGGCCTGCTCGACGCGTTCCCGAACATCCGAAGGGAGCGGCACTTCGTCGACGGGATGCCCGGATATCCGCCGGACCTCTCCGCCCCGCCGCCCGGATGCCGCTTCTACGAGCGGTGTCCGGTCCACATCGACCGCTGTCTGACGGAGGAGCCTGCGCTCCGCGATGCGGCAGCCGGCCACGTCGCGGCGTGTCATCTGGTCGGCACCGATCTCGACATCCGGGATCATCGACCCGTGGGGAGCGGCCGGTGATCGAAATGACATCCGCGCCGGCGCCGGACCACGACGACCGAGCCGAGCCGGTCCTGCACGTCGAGGACCTCCACGTCACCTACGAGTCGGCCCGCCGGAACACGAAGCCGGTCCTCGCGGTGGACGGCGTCTCCTTCGACCTCGCTGCCGGAGAGGTGCTCGCGCTCGTCGGAGAGTCCGGCTGCGGAAAGACCTCGATCGCGCGGGCGGTCCTGCGGCTGATGAAGCCGAGCGGCGGCCGGATCGTGTTCCAGGGCAGGGACATCACCACGATGTCGCCGAAGGAGCTCCGCCCGGTCCGGGCAGGGATGCAGATGGTGTTCCAGGATCCCTACGAGTCGCTCGACGCGCGGCAGACCGTGTTCGATCTCGTCGCGGAGCCCCTCGCGATCCACGGCCGCCATCCGGAAAAGGAGGAGCGTCGCGAGGCCGTGCTCACGGCGCTCGAACGGGCCGGCCTGCATCCCGCAGAGGAGATCGCGAAGCGCTATCCCCACCATCTGTCCGGCGGACAGCGCCAGCGCGTCGCGCTCGCCTCCGCGATGGTGCTGGAGCCGAGCCTCGTCGTCGCCGACGAGCCCGTGTCGATGCTCGACGTCTCCCTGCGCGCCGGGATCCTGCGGCTGATGCTCGAGCTCCGGGAGCGGCGGAACCTCGCGTACCTGTTCATCACCCACGATCTGTCGCTCGCGTGGGTCGTCGCCGACCGGATCGCGGTCGTCTACCTCGGCCGGATCGTGGAGGTCGGGCCGGCCGCGGACGTGATCGGCAACCCGCGGCATCCGTACACGAAAGCGCTCGTCTCGGTGATCCCCGTTCCCGAGGCGGGAGCGATCGAGGAGCAGATCGTCCTCAGCGGAGAGACGCCGTCGGCACGCAGCGTTCCGTCCGGCTGCCGCTTCCATCCGCGGTGCTGGCGCTACGAAGCGCTCGGACGCCCCGAGGCCTGCGTCACGAAGGATCCC
Organism: Actinomycetota bacterium; assembly: GCA_045805245.1. GTDB lineage: Bacteria > Actinomycetota > UBA4738 > UBA4738 > JBJMLN01 > JBJMLN01. The sequence continues at coordinate 12,394 of JBJMLP010000267.1, forward strand.
TCGCTCGAGGATCCACACCACGGCACCGCGTGTCACTTTCCACTCGAGGAAGAGAAGGTGGGCTCCGCATGATCTCCGAGGACGCCGCCGCGACGCTGCTCGCCGACCTCGTCCGCGTGGAGTCCGTCACGCCGTGGCTGATCCCGACGGGGAGCGGCGAGCGCGGGGTCGCGGAGGCCATGGCGGCCTGGGTCGCGGATCTGCCGGTGGAGACGACCATCGAGGAGATCGAGCCCGGCCGCGTCAACCTCGTCGTCACGCTGAAGGGAGAGGGCGGCGGACCGACGCTCGGCATCAACGCGCACGCCGACACGGTCGGGTACGCGAACTGGGCGGACCGCGCGCTCGAGCCGGTGGTCGAGGGCGACCGGATGATCGGGCTCGGCGTCGCGGACGACAAGAGCGGGTGCGCCGCGGCGCTCCTCGCTCTCCGCTCGCTCGTCGAGTCGGGCGCGCGGTTGAAGGGAGATCTGCTGATCGCGTGCGTCGCGGACGAGGAGGGCGTCTCCATCGGCTCGGAGGACCTCGTGAAACGCCACACGATGGACGCGTGCATCGTGATCGAGCCGGACGCGCTGCCGAACGGGATCGTGAAGCACCAGGGCTTCGGCTGGATCGACGTGATCGTGCACGGAAGGGCCGCGCACGGCTCCGCGCCCGAGAAGGGCATCGACGCGATCGTGCACATGGCGGAGGTGGTGAGCCGTCTCGAGCGCCTCGACCGAGAGGTGTACTCCAGTACCGCGGGCTCCCGGAACGGCAAGACGGTGTTCCACACCGGAACGCTTTCCGCGGGAACGGACTACGCAACCTATCCATCCCGGGCCGTGCTCGGCATCGAGATCGGAACCCAGCCGGGCGAGCACCTCTCCGACCGCGTGGCGGAGATCGAGACGATCTTCCGCGAGGTCGCCGAGGCGCGTCCGGACTTCCGCGGAGAGGTCGACGTCAAGCTCGACCGCGAGCCGTTCCGGGCGGAGCGCCACGAGGAGCTCCTCGCCGCGCTCGACACCGCCGCTACCGACGTGATCGGGCGCCCCTTCGAGCAGCAGGGCCTCAACGCCTGGACCGACGCCGCCCTGATGCAGGCGGCCGGCATCCCGACGGTCCTGATCGGCTCCGCGGGCGGGAACTTCCACGCGCCGGACGAGTGGGCCTCGATCTCCGAGCTCGCGCAGCTCTCCAACATCGTGGAGGGAGCCGTGCGCCGGTTCTGCGGCGTCGAGGACCCCGGTTGAGCACGCAGCTTCTCGCCCAGCGGAATTTCCCGCTGCTTGGGTTGCACGCTTGCCGACCGGTGTTGTGGGATAGCACATTGCCGGCCCGGATCCGAGCCGGACACCTGAGCTGAGGGGGCGACGGCATGCGGAGCGAGCGGGCTTCTTCCGGCGATCGATCGATGGCCGGGAGGCTTCGGCGGTCCCACGCACTGGTCGCGGCCGCGATCGTCCTCGCGCTGGTCGGAGTCGCGTGTGGAGGCGGCTCCTCGAGCGGCGAAAGCTCGAGCGGCGGATCCGGCGGGGTCCTGCGGATCGGCACGAGCTCCGGCCTGATCTCTCCGAACCCCTTCGTCGGCTTCAACCAGGACGACTATTCGATGTGGATGTACATCTATCCGAGCCTGGTCCAGTACGACACGTCGAAGTCTCCGTACAACTACATCGGCAGCCTCGCCGACAAGTGGGAGCAAGCGTCGGATGGCCTGACGACCACGTTCCACATCGTCGACGGGGCGAAGTGGTCGGACGGGCAGCCGCTCGACGCGACCGACGTCGCGTGGACGTTCAACACGATCAAGAAGTACGCCGACGGTCCGACCGGCAACTGGGCCGGCAGCGTGAAGTTCCTGAAGTCCATCACCGCGACCGACGCGCACACGGTCGTCGCGAAGTACGACAAGCCCTCCGGAACGTCGCTGTTCGACCTCGGCCTGACGCCGATCCTTCCCCCCCAGGTCTGGCAGAAGTACGCGACGGGCGACGGCAAGGGCCTCAAGACATTCGCGAACGAGCCGGAAGGCGACCAGCCCCTCGTGAGCGGCGGTCCGTTCATGATGACGAAGTACGCGAAGAACGACATCGCGCTGCTTGAGCGGAACCCGAACTGGTACGGCACGCCGGCGAAGATCGACGGCTGGGGGCTCCAGTTCTACCGTGACGAGGACGCGATGGTGACGGCGCTGAAGACCGGCGAGCTCGACGCGATCAACGAGATCCCGCCGACGAGCGTCCAGACGTTGCAGTCGGCCGGGATGCAGGTCTTCACGGGTCCGGCGCTCTCCATGCGCGATTTCATCATCAACTCCGATCCGAACAAGACTGACCATCGGGAGCTGTTGAACCCGCAGGTGCGAGAGGCGATGGAGTACGCGATCGACCGCAACGCGATCGTGAACACCGCGTGGCTCGGTTACGCGACGCCGGGCTCGACGATCATCCCCGAGGGGAACGCCACGCAGGGACAGCAATGGCACGACCCGGCGGCGGAGCCGCTCCCGTACGACATCGACAAGGCGAACGAGATCCTGGACGGGCTCGGGTTCAAGATGGGCTCGGACGACATCCGCATCGCGGACGGCCACCCGATGGACTACGAGGTGATCTTCCCGCAGGACGAACAGGGAGCGGGCGACCGCGCGTTCCAGATCATCCAGCACGGCTTCTCTCAGATCGGCATCAAGCTCGAGCAGAAGTCCCTCGACGACTCGGCCACCTGGAACGCGATGTACTGCGGCTCCGGCTGCGGCTACAAGAACTTCGACCTCGCGATGTGGGACTGGTTCCCCGCTGCGGACCCGGACTTCATCCTGAACGTCCTCACGTGCGCGCAGTGGGGCAACTGGAACGACACCGGCTACTGCAACAAGGAGTACGACAAGCTCTACGAGGAGCAGAAGTCGACGGTGGATCCGGCGGCGAGGGCGAAGATCGTCTATCAGATGCAGGAGCTCGCCTACAACGACCGCCCGTACATCATCCTGACCTACGACAAGCGCCTCGACGCGTGGAACGACCAGAACTGGGACGGATTCGTGGAGTCGGTGCAAGGGATCTTCAACAACTTCTCGACCCAGAGCCTGACGCAGGTCCACCAGATCTAGGGCGCTCGGTCCGGAGCTGGGGCAGGGGGACGGAACGTGGGACGCACCGACTACGTCCTCAAACGGATCCTGTTCGCGATCGTCACGATCTTCGTTGCGATCACGATCAACTTCTTCCTGTTCCGCGTGCTTCCCGGAAGCGCGGTCACGAACATCGCGCGAGTGCCGCAGGCCTCGAGCGACCTGAAGCACCAACTGGAGGTGCAGTTCGGGCTCGACAAGCCCAAGTGGGAGCAGTACGTCATCTATCTCAAGGAGCTCGCCCACGGGAACATGGGCGTCTCCTTCACGAACCAGCAGTCCGTCTTCGACAACCTCAAGCAGGACCTGCTGAACACGATCCCGATGGTGACGCTCGGCACGATGCTCGCCATCGTCATCGGGCTGATCACCGGCGTGATCTCCGCCTGGCGGAGAGGATCCAAGCTCGACGGCGTGAGCACGAACGTCGCGATCGCCTTCTACTCCTTCCCGACGCAGTGGCTCGCGTTGGTGCTGTTGATCTATTTTGCCGCCTGGTTCCCGACCCACGGCATGCACGACGACTTCCTGGTCGACCCGACGTGGTGGGAGAGCACCATGGATACGCTCAGGCACATGGCGCTGCCGACGCTCACGCTCGCGCTGACGCTCTACGGCGAGTACACGCTGATCATCCGCTCGGCCATGCTGGAGACGCTCGGGGAGGACTACGTGCTCACGGCCCGGGCGAAGGGGATGCCGGAGCGCACGATCGTGCGCACCCACGCCCTCCGGAACGCGATGCTTCCGGTGACGACGCTGATCGCGATCTCGCTCGGCTACATCGTCGCCGGCCAGATCCTGATCGAGACCGTGTACTCCTGGCCGGGCATCGGCAACGCCGTGTACGAAGCGGTCGTCCAGCGCGACTTCCCGATGCTCCAGGGAGCGTTCCTCGTGCTGACGGTCTCGGTCGTGATCTGCAACTTCGCGGCGGACCTTCTCTACTTCAAACTCGATCCGAGGATCACGGAGTAGGCCATGGCGATGCGACCCGACGTCATCCAGGAGCTGGAGCCGGAACTCGAATCCGTCGAGGGCGACCGGCATCGAAGCTGGGTGTGGCAGGTCATCCGGCATAGCACGCAGGCGAAGGTCGGGCTCGCCATCCTGTTGTTCTTCATCGTGCTCGCGATCTTCGCTCCGTGGATCGAGCCGTACGACGTTCACACGAAGGTCGGCCCGGTGTACGGGCATCCGTCGCTCGCGCATCCGCTCGGCCTCGACGACGGGGGCATCGACATGGTGTCGCTGCTGATCCAAGGCGGGCGGATCTCCCTCATCGTGGGCTTCGCGGCGACGTTCGTCGCGATGGTGATCGGCGGCGGCATCGGCGTCGTCTCGGGATACTTCGGCGGCTCGACCGACGTCGTCCTGATGCGGATCACCGACTACTTCATCGTGATCCCGGACCTGCCGCTCGCGATCATCGTGGCTGCGGTGTGGGGCGCGAGCCTGAGCCACCTCATCATCGTGATCGCGCTGCTGTTATGGACGACGACCGCTCGGATCATCCGGGCACAGGTGAAGAGCGTCCGCGAACGGGTCTACGTGAAGCGCGCGCGTGCCCTGGGAGCCAAGGACATCCGGATCATCCTCCAGCACGTGCTCCCGCAGATCGGACCGCTCCTGATCGCGAACACCGTGCTCACGGTCGCGGTTGCGATCTTCGACGAGACGGCGCTCGCGTTCCTCGGTCTCGGCGATCCGAGCGCGATCACCTGGGGGAACATCATCGAGCACGCGTTCCTTCGCACCGCGATCAGCTCCGGCTACTGGTGGGCGATCATCCCCGCGGGTCTCTGTGTCGCCATCGTGATCATGGGTTGTTACTGGCTCGGCCAGTCGATCGAGGACGGGCTGAATCCGCGGCTCGGCGTCGCACACCTCTCACCGCGGCATTTCCGCATCCGGACGATGCTCGCCGGTGGCCGCGCCGATCCCGTCGAGGTCGCCACGTCGAGGAGTCGCGGGTGAGCCTCCTCGAGGTGCGGGACCTCCACGTCTGGTTCGACCTCCCCGAGGGCAGGGAGCTCCACGCGGTCCAGGGAGTCAGCTTCGATCTGGATCCCGGCGCCCGGATGGGCCTCGTCGGAGAGTCCGGCTGCGGAAAGACGACGACGGTGCTCGCGCTGATGGGCCTCCTTCCGGCCTCGGCGACCGTCTCGGGAGACGTCCTCCTCGACGGCTCGAGCATGCTGGCGGCCGGAGAGGAGACCGCCCAACCCCACCGCTGGAAGGACATCGCGATGGTCTTCCAGGGCGCGATGAACGCGCTCAACCCGGTGATGCGCGTCGGCGACCAGTTCGTCGACATGATGCGTGCGCACGAGCACGTCTCGCGGCGGCAGGCACTCGCGCGCGCCGGCGAGCTGCTCGACCTCGTCGGGATCGACGCTCGCCGCGTCCGCGCATATCCCCACGAGCTGTCAGGCGGCATGCGCCAGCGCGTGATCATCGCGAGGGCGCTCGCGCTGA